>JAXDMA010000198.1:0-10191 GCA_034666305.1 Vulcanimicrobiota bacterium | reverse complement strand
CTTGCGCGCGTCAATCGCGCGACGCGCTTCGCGTGGGGCAAGGCGAACGCACTTGGCTCGCTGCGGCTGTTGCGCCGGCATCCCGATCTGACGACGTTGGGACTCGTGACGTTTGCCAGTACCCTTGCGGGTGCAGTGATGCCCTCGACGTGGGTGCTTTACGTGACGTATCGCTACCATTGGGCGCCGGGCGCGACGGGAATCTCGCTCGCCGTCCTCGGCGTCACGTCGATGATCGCGCAAGTCCTCGTGATCGGGCGCTTCGTCAAACGCTTCGGGGAGCGTGTTTCGCTGTTTGCGGGGATCGGTTTTGGCGCACTCGGTTTGATCGCATGCGGGCTCGCGGCGAACGGCTGGTGGTTCGCGACCGGGTTCGTCGGACTGTGTTTGTGGGGGCTTGCGCCCGCAGCAGGGCAGGCGATGATGACGCGTCACGTCGGGGCGGACGAGCAGGGCGAACTGCAGGGTGCTATCGGCTCGATGCGTGGCCTTGCAATGGTGTTCGGCCCTGGAATCTTCACGACCGCGTTCGCGATCGGCATCGCGCACGATCTCCCGGGCGCGGCGTGGTACTTGGGCGCGGCATTGCTCCTCGTCGCTGTGCTGCCTGCGCTGCGCGAGACGCAGATCGTGGCGCACCCTTCGACAAGCTCAGGGTGACAATGAGGGAGGCGTGCGGTTGACGCGACGTTACAGCTTTGACGATGCTGCGGCGTCGACGAACCAGCGGAGTTCGCCGCGTGATGGGTGGATGAGTTGTGCCGGGTAGACGTCGGGATGCTTTGGGCCTTCTAGGACTTCGCGGAGCGCGTCGGCTTTTTCGGCGCCGCCTGCCGTGATTGCGACGTTGTGCGCCGCATTGATCGCGTGTGGGGTTAGCGTCATGCGCCATGTGTCCAGCTTTGGGACGTAGTGCGCGATGCACAGTTTGTCGTGGGCGATTCCCGCAGTGGTGCCCGGGAACAGTGATGCGGTGTGACCCTCGGGCCCCATCCCGAGCAGGATCAGGTCGAGTCGGGCATGTTCGCCGAGCTCGCGTTGCAACACCACGTCGTAGTCCGCCGCGGCGGCGCTCGGGTCGTCCTCGCCGCGCATGCGGTGTACGTGCGCCGGAGGAATTCCGAGCGGATCGAGCAGCGTCTCGCGGTTCATCTTGTAGTTGGACTGCGCATCGTCCGGCGGCACGCAGCGCTCGTCGCCGAACCAGAACACGACGCGGTTCCAGTCGACCTGAGTGCGGCGCGGCGTCGCGGTCAGCAACGCGTTGATCGCGCGAGGCGTCGAGCCGCCCGCTAGTGCGACGTGCGCGACGGCTCGCTGCGCCAGCGTTGCTTGCAGCACGTCGACGACGTGGCCGGCCGCTGCGGCGGCGAGCTCGGCGGCGTCGGCGAGTACGGTGACGAGTTTCGAATCCGCCATGCGTCGCTCAGCCCAGTAGCGTGGCGACGCTGTTCAGCGCCGTCTCGTACACTTCGTCCGCGCTGATGCCCTCGAGGATCGCGCGTTCGAGGAGCGACGCGTTGTCCATCGCCGCGAGCGGGAACAGGCGCGGCTCGCGCGCGTGCTCGCCTTCCACCCACATGCGGACCACGCTTGCGTCTTCGGTCACCTCGGCGTGGTACCACGACGTCTCGCTGTCGAGGCAGATGCTGTGCACGCGGCGCACTTCGCCTTCGCGCGTGCGTTCGAAGCGCACCGTCGCGCCGGCGAGGTCGGCGAAGGCGTCGCGTCCGGTCGCCTTCCAGCCGAGCCGGCTCGCGAGCCAGCCGCCGAGGTAGAAGGCCTCGGCGTCCGAGCCGCTGCGCACGAACAGGCGGCGGATCGTGAACACGTCGTCGGTGTCGTTGGGATCGTCGAAAAAGTTCGCGATCATGTCCTGCCACGGGCGCAGCCGCAGCCACGCGAGATCGCGCAACACGACGTGCGGGTGCTGCGCGTGGAAGGTCGCCAGCCGGCGCACCGTGGATTCGTCCGCGACGCCGCCCGACGAGTCGAACAGCAGCGTGTTCACCAGCGGCAGAAGCGCGTAGAAGATGGGCGCACTGTCCTCGTTCAGCCCGCTCCACCACAGGATCGTGGGCACGCTGGGCTTTGCGAGCGCGGACACGTAGCCCAGGATCGTCTCGGCGTTCAGGCACGACACGTCGAGCTGGACGCGTTCGCCCTGCACGGTGAATTCGACCGGCCCGGTTTGGTCGCCGGAATTCATCACGCCCTGCTCGCACGATCCGGTGTGATCGAGCACGATCGTCAGCGACGGGTGCTTCTCGCTGAGCAGCGCGGTGCGTTCGAGGATCCAGTCGCGCCGGTTGACGTCGTCGATCCACACGATGAAGTTCATGGTCGACGCGCTGAGCTTCGTGCGCCCGAGCTCCGCGAGAATCTCCTCGAGCGGCGTCCGCGCCGCCGGCGGCTCGGCCGCGCTCATTGTACGCGAAGCCTCATATCTTGCGCCACTCGCGGCCGTCCATGGCGAGCATGCGGTCCGACGACGGCGGCCCTTGGCTTCCCGCGCTGTAGTTGGGGAAGCCCTCCTCGTCGGTTTCGAGCCACTTGTCGAGCAGCGGCATGTATTGGATCCAGGCCCGTTCGACTGCATCCCAGCGCGTGAACAGCGTCGCGTCGCCGCGCATCGCGTCGCCGATCAGCCGCTCGTACGCAGGCGCCGACACGACGCCGAAGCCCGTGCCGTAGTTGAAGTCCATCGAGACCGCGCGAATGTGCATCTTCGGACCCGGTACCTTGGCGTTGAAGCGCAGCGATACGCCCTCGTCCGGTTGGATCTTCATCACGAGCGTGTTGTTGTCCAGCGCGTCGCCCGCGTCGCCGAACAGCCGGTGCGGGATCGACTTGAAACGGATCGCGATCTCGGAGACCTTGTGCCCCAGACGCTTGCCCGAGCGCAAGAAGAACGGCACGTCCGCCCAGCGCCAGTTGTCGATCAAGAGCTTTACGGCGGCGTAGGTCTCGGTGTTCGAGTCCGGCCGCACGTCGGGTTCCTCGCGATACCCGGGCACGGGCTTGCCGCCGATGGAGCCTGCATCGTACTGCCCGCGCGCTGCGTCAAGGCTCAGCCGTCCGGCCTCGAACGGGCGCAGCGCGCACAATACCTTGTACTTCTCGTCGCGGATCGCGTCCGCCGCCGACGACACGGGCGGTTCCATCGCGACGAGCGCCAGCAGGTTCGTCACGTGATTCTGGATCATGTCGCGCAGCGCGCCGGCATTGTCGTAATAGCCGCCGCGCAGCTCGACCCCGACCGTTTCGGCGGCCGTGATCTGCACCGAGTCGATGTAGCGCCGGTTCCAGATCGGCTCGAAGATGACGTTGGCGAACCGCAGCGCCATGATGTCCTGGACGGGTTCCTTGCCGAGATAGTGGTCGATGCGGTAGACCTGCTTTTCGTCGAAGACTTTCTCGACTTCGGCTTGCAGCGCGCGCGCCGAATCGAGATCGGTGCCGAACGGCTTCTCGATAATGATGCGCGTCCAGCCGGTCGCGTTGTCGCGTGGGCCCAGCCCGGCCTTGTCGAGCTGATCGACGATCGATGCGAACAGCGACGGCGGCGTGCTCAAGTAGAAGAGCCGGTTACCCGCGGTACCGAGCTCTTTGTCGTTCTTTTCGAGCTGCTCGCGCAGCTTGTGGAAGCACGCCGTGTCGTCGAATTGACCGGACACGTACGACAGGTGTTTCGCGAAGTCGCTCCACAGCGGGTCCTTGGCCGGCCCCGTGCGCGAGAACTCGTCGATGCTCTTGTGCATCTCGTCGCGGAACTTATCGTCGTCGTCGTCGGAGCGCGAGAAGCCGACGATGCCGTAGTTGGCCGGAAGAATGTCGCCGAGCCGCAGGTTCCACATCGCGGGCATCAGCATGCGCTTCATCAGGTCGCCGGTCGCGCCGAAGAAGATGACGTTGCACGGATCGGTGATGCGGTTGATCGACAGGCCCTTGCGCAGAGGGTTCGCCGCAACGGTGCCGCCCGGCTGCGCGGTGGTCGTCATTCGGACTTGATGGCGTGGCCGCCGAACTCGTTGCGCAGCGCGGCGATGATCTTCGCGCTGAACGACTCCTCCTGGCGCGAAACGAAACGCGACATGAGCGACGCGGTGATCACCGGCGCGGGCACGTCCTCGTCGATGGCGGCTTGCACCGTCCAGCGCCCCTCGCCGGAATCGGCGACCCAGCCTTTGACGTTGGCGAGCTGCGAATCGTTCTTGAGCGCGAGCTCGAGCAGCTCCAGCAGCCACGAGCGCACGACCGAACCGTAGCGCCAGATCGACGCGAGCTGGTGCAAGTCGTAGGTGTACTCGGATTTCTCGAGGATCTCGAAGCCCTCGCCGTACGCGGCGAGCATGCCGTACTCGATCCCGTTGTGCACCATCTTCGAGAAGTGTCCGGCGCCGCTAGGCCCCACGTGCGCGTAGCCGTCCTGCGGCGCGAGCGTGAGGAAGATCGGTTCGACGCGCTTGACCGCGTCCACGTCGCCGCCGACCATGAGGCAGTAGCCGTTCGCAAGACCCCACACGCCGCCGGACGTCCCCGCGTCGACGAACGACACGCTTTTGTCCTTGCAGCGCAAATAGCGCTGCTTCGAATCGGTCCAGCGCGAGTTGCCGCCGTCGATGATCGCATCACCGGGCTGCAAGAGTCCCAGCAGCTCGCCTATGGTCGAGTCGGTGGGATCGCCGGCCGGTACCATGATCCACACCGCGCGCGGCGCGCTGAGCTTCGAAACCAGATCCGCCAGCGACGACGCGCCCGTCGCGCCGTCGCCCACCGAGCGCTGCACGGCGGCCGCGTCGCGGTCGTACGCGACCACGGCGTGCCCGCCGCGCATCAGCCGCGTCGTCATGTTGGCGCCCATGCGGCCCAACCCGATCATCCCAAGTTGCATTACGCGCGGGCCGTGACGGCGGCTTCGAGCGCTGTCGCGAGCGCGGTGAGGCCCGCTCTCGCGTCGCCGGGGAAGTGCACGCGGATGCCGCGGCGATCGCGCTTGTCGAGCGACTCGAAGTCGCCCAGCGCTTGCGCGCGCTGCAGCGTGCGAAAGCCGACCATGCCGGGGATCGGAAGATCGAACGGCGCGTCGTACGTGATCTGGAAGAACACGCCTTCGTTCGAGCCGCCCTTGTGCAACTGGCCGGTGGAGTGCAGGAAACGCGGTCCGAAGCCGACCGTGGTCGCGACGTGCAGCGCGTCGCGCACCGTCGTGCGGATCCGCTGCAACGCCGCCTCGTCGTCCTCGTCCATCGGCACGTAGGCGTTGAACGCGACGTAGTCGCCGGCTTTGATCTGCTCGGCGACGGCCGCGACCGCACTCTGCAGGTCGCTGCCGAGCTTCGCGTCGCGCGAGCCGCTCAGCGCGTACACGACCACGTCGTTCGTCTGAACTTGCGCTTGCGGCTCGGAGAACTTCCCTGCGGACGTGAACTCCGCGAGCAGCCGCTTCGTGTTGTCCTTGGACTCTTGGACGTTGGGCTGATCGAACGCGTCGATGCCGAGCACCGAGCCAGCGGCGGCCGTTGCGATCTCCCACAGATAGAACTGCTCGCCGATGTCGAGCGGGTCTTTCATGCTCAAGCGGATCACCGGTTGACCTGCGCTCTCGAACTGCGCGAGCCGCGCCAGCACCGGATCGTCGCCGGGGAGGCACTCGCCGACGTACACGAACACGCGGTCGTCGCCGTACGCGCTCGTCGCTCCGAGCGGCTCGCCCGCGACGGGGACGATCCCCGTGCCGGACTTGCCGGTCGACTCTGCGATGAGCTGCTCGGCCCATGCACCGAACGCCGCCACCGTCGGATGGGCGAGAATGGTCAGCTTATCGCGGCCGTTCTTGGCCAGCGATCCGATCGCGGAACCGAAACGCACGCCGGGCGCGTCGTATGCCGATACCGTCGCAGCGTTCGCGTGCATCGCGTTGATCGCGCGGTCGAGGATTCCGGTGACGTCGTAGCCGGCCAGCGCCGCCGGAACCATGCCGAAGTACGACAGCGCCGAGTACCGGCCGCCGATGTTCGGGTCGTTGGTGAACACGCGCAGGAAGCCCGTGTCCTTCGCTTCTTGCTCGAGCTGCGTGCCGGGATCGGTGATCGCGATGAAGTGCCCGGGGGCGACAGCCGCGCCGACGGTCTGCTGCGCGCGCTGGAAGAAGTAGCGGAAGAACGCGTCGGGCTCGGTGGTCGTGCCGGACTTCGACGCGACGATGAACAGCGATTGGGCGATGTCGAGAGCTTCGTCCAGCGCCTTGATCTGCTGCGTGTCCGTCGAGTCGAGCACGTGCAGCTGCGGGTACCCGGCGACCTTGCCGAACGTCGCGCGCAGCACGTCGGGTGCGAGCGAGCTGCCGCCCATGCCGAGCACCACGACGTGCTCGAACCGCTTCGCGCACGCGCTCGCGAACTCGCGCAGCTCGCCGGTTTGCGCGTGTGTTTGCTGGGCGATCTCCACCCAGCCCAGTGCCTTCTTGATGATCTCGACGTGTTCGGGCGCGGTCGACCACGGCGACGGGTCGTGGTGCCACAGCTTGTGCAAGAAGTCGGACTGTGCGAGCTTGTCCAGACACGCGTCGGCGTTCGCGTGCGCCTCGCCCAGCGCGAGCGACACCAGCGGCGGTGCGCCGCTGCGCAGTTTCTCGAGCTTGCCCTGAATCGCGTCGAGCATCGCGTTGAACGAATCGGCGAACGATTTCACGCCGTCGGCCACGAGCGTCTCGGTGACGTCGTAGATCGAGATCTGCGTCTTCGCCAGCGACTCGATGACCGCGCGCGCGCCGTCGATGTCCTCGAGCACGGCGTCGGGGCGAACGCTGCCGTGGTCCAGCAGCCCTTCGAGCGTGTTCGGAGGGACCGTGTTGACCGTGTCGCGGCCGACCAGGTTCTCCACGTACATGAGGTCGGGATACGCCGGGTTCTTGGTGGAGGTGGATGCCCACAGCGGCCGCTGCACGTGCGCGCCTTTGGCCTTGAGCGCGGCGAACCGGTCGCCTCCGAACAGCTTGAGAAAACGCTGATAGGTGAGCTTCGTGCTCGCGATCGCCGCTTTCCCCAGCAGGTTTTCCAGCGTGTGCTCGCCGGCGTCGATTTTGGCTTGCAGCTTTTTGTCGACCGCGTTGTCGATGCGCGACACGAAGACCGACGCGACGGACGCGAGACGGTCGATCGGCTCGCCGCGCTTCGCGCGCTCCTCGAGGCCCTCGATGTACGCGTTCGCGGCGTCCTCGTAGCGGTCCACGGAGAAGAGCAGCGTGACGTTGATGTTGATCCCGGCCGCGATCGACGCTTTGATGGCCGGCACGCCGGCCGCGGTGCCCGGGATCTTGATCATCACGTTGGGCCGGTCGACGGCGTCCCACAACCGCTGCGCGGCCGCGATCGTGCCTTGCGTGTCATTCGCCAGCGTCGGCGACACCTCGAGTGACACGTAGCCGTCCAGCCCTTTGGTGTCTTCCCAGACGCTGCGGAACAGATCGCACGAACTGCGAATGTCGCGGATCGCGAGCGCCTCGAACACCGCGCCGGCGTCGGACTCGTCCACGAGCGTGCGCAATTGCTCGTCGTAGTCGGTCCCGCTCCCGATCGCTTTCTCGAAGATCGTCGGATTCGAGGTCATCCCGCGCAGGCCGAGATCGATGAGCCGCTGCAGCTCGCCCGAACCGAACATACTGCGGCGAATGTTGTCGAGCCAGATGCTCTGTCCGACGTTCGCGAGTTCTCTCAGCTGGTCGCCCATGTCGTGATGTTTCTTTCTCTAGACGTTCGCGAGGAGTCCGGCGGCCACGCCGGCGACGTGTTCCGGGGTGAAGCCGAATTCTTTGGCGATGTCAGCGGCGGGGGCCGACGTTCCGAAGTGATCGAGTCCGAACGCGATGCCGTGGTCGCCCACGTACTTCGACCAGCCCAGCGTCGCGCCGGCTTCGATCGACATGCGCGCCTTCGCGGCCGGCGGCAACACGCTGTTGCGGTACGCTTCGTCTTGCGCGTCGAACAGCTTCCACGACGGCATCGAGACGACGCGCGCTGTGGTACCGCGCTGCATGAGCACCTTTGCCGCGTCGACCGCGAGCGACACTTCCGAGCCGCTCGCGATCAGGATCACATCGAACGCGTCATCCGGATTACCCAGCACGTATGCGCCGCGGCCGACCGCGGCGTCGCGGTCGCCCAAATAGGGGAGCTTCTGACGCGTGAGCACGATCACGGTGGGCCCGGTCTCGGGCTGGATCGCGAGCTTCCATGCTTCGAGGGTTTCGAGTGAGTCCGCGGGGCGGATGTCGATGACGTTGGGGATCGCGCGGAGCATCGCGAGCTGCTCGATCGGCTGGTGCGTGGGCCCGTCCTCGCCCAAGAACACCGAGTCGTGCGTGAAGACGAACACTTCGCGGATCTTGTTGAGCGCCGCCAAACGCAGCGACGGTTTGAGATAGTCGACGAAATTGAAGAACGTCGCGCCGAACGGCAACAGGCCGCCGTGCAGCGCGATGCCGTTCAAGGAGCCGGCCATGCCGTGCTCGCGCACGCCGAAATGAATGTTGCGGCCCGCGTACGACCCCGGCTGCATGTCGCCGCAGCCCTTGAGGTACGTCTTCGTCGAGGGGTCGAGGTCGGCGGAGCCGCCGATCATCTCGGGAAGCGCCGCCGCGATCGCGTTCATGACGGTACCGCCGGCGTCACGCGTCGCGACGCTGCCGTTCTCCGCGTTGAACGCCGGCCACGGGAGATCGGTGGGGAGCTTGCCGTCGCGCGCGCGTTCGAACTGCGCGGCGAGTTGCGGGTTCGCCGCCTTCCACGCCGCGTAGCGTGTGTTCCAGTCCGCTTGGAGCGCCGCGCCCTTCGCGCCGGTTTGTTTGAAGAACGCCGCGGGTTCGTCGGGGATGACGAACGGCGGATAGTCCCAGTTCAGCGCCTTGCGCGTCGCTTCCATGTTCTTGCCGAGCGGCTCGCCGTGCGTCTTGAACGTGCCGGCCTCGGGCGAGCCGTAGCCGATCGTGGAGCGAATCGCGATGAGCGACGGACGCAGCGTCTCCGCTTTCGCGTCGGCGATCGCGCGGTCGATCGCGTCGGCGTCGTTCGCTTCGCCGGGTCCGACCTCGAGCGTGTGCCACCCGTACGCCTCGAACCGTTCGCGCACGTCTTCGGTGAACGTGACGTCGGTCGCGGCCGCGAGCGACACCTTGTTGTCGTCGTAGAGCACGATCAGCTTGCCCAGCGCGAGGTGTCCCGCCAGCGACGCTGCTTCCGACGCGACGCCTTCCATCAAGTCGCCGTCGCCCGCGAGGACGTAGGTGTGATGGTCGACAATGGTTTGCTCGCGATTGTAGACCGCCGCGAGGTGCGCTTCGGCGATCGCGAGCCCCACGCCGTTGGCGAAGCCCTGGCCCAGCGGCCCGGTCGTCACCTCGACGCCTGGCGTGAGATGGTACTCCGGGTGTCCCGGCGTCCGGCTGCCCAGCTGGCGGAAGTGCTGGAGGTCGTCGAGCGTGAGATCGTAGCCCGTCAGGTGCAGCAGCGCGTAGAGCAGCGCGGAACCGTGGCCCGCGCTGAGCACGAAGCGGTCGCGATCGAACCAGTGCGTGTCGGCCGGATTGAAGCGCAAATGCCGCGTCCACAGCGCGTACGCGGCCGGCGCCGCTCCCAGCGGGAGGCCGGGGTGGCCGGAATTCGCTTTCTGGACCGCGTCGACGGCGAGAAAACGAATTGCGTTGATGCGAAGGTCGTCCGCTGCGGTGTTCACGTCTGCTCCTGTGTGCCGGGGAAAGCGCGTTAGCCGCGGATCGCCCCCACCCCCGCCTTCTACCCGAGGGGCGACGGGAGCACGCTCCGCGGCGCGGAAACGCCGGGGCGTGGATGACAGCTTGGAAGCACGAATCGTCGAGCTCGAGGAGCGCCTCGCGGCCAAGCCCGACGCGATCAAGAAGAAGGCCGGGCGTGTGGTCGAGGAGGTGCTCGACCTCCTGGACACCGGGAAACTGCGCGTCTGCGAGCCGACCGGCGACGGGTGGGTGGTGCACCCGTGGGTGAAGCGGGCGATCCTGCTCTCGTTCGGCCGTTTCGACACCGCGCGCATCGTCGAGGAAGCCTTCGCCGATACGGCAGGCCCGCTCGACGCGCTCCAGCTGCGGTACCGGCTTCCTTCGTATTACGACAAGCTTCCGACGAAACGGAATTGGAAGAAGCTCGGCGCGCGCTGCGT
>JAXDMA010000197.1:0-4096 GCA_034666305.1 Vulcanimicrobiota bacterium | reverse complement strand
AGCCCAACGAGCGCGCATTCGTCATGAGCGTCCCCGCCGGCTGGCAGGTCCACGGCGGCATCCACCGCCAGGACGCTACGCATTATACGAGCGGCGTGGAGGCGCTCAACCCCGACGGCGTCGCCGGCGTGCGCATCGGCGACTCGCGCGTGGGTCAATGCACCGTGCCCGGACCGGGCATGAACAACATGCCCCCGGCGCAGGGCACCATGCAGTTCTGCCCCGCGAGCACCGCGGAGCAGGTCGGCACGCTGTATCTGCGCGGTTTGCTCGCGCGTGACCTCGGCCTCTCCGCGATTCAGATCGACGCCGTCCCGCGCGCCGATCTCGCCCGGCGCGCCGAAGCGATCCCGGCTTCGTTCGGTCTGCGCGTTCACTGCACGGTGGAAGAGCTTCGCTTCCGCGCGACTCGTGGCGGGTCGCCGGTCAGTGGTGCCGTCGTGGTGGGGACGACGCTGTTCGACGCGGTGCAAGGCCAAAACTATCTTGTCGGTACGCTGAGCTCGACGATTCAAAGCTTTTGGGGTCCGCCCGAACGATTCGCAACCCTCGCGCGGCTGACCGGCGTGATGCAGGCGTCGATGCGGATGAATCCCGTGTGGTGGGAGCAGACGCAGCGGATCAACGCGGAGATCACGCGCCGCACCCTAGCGCAAATGCACGCCGAAGCGCAGAACGCGCAGCAGGCTTCGTGGGATCGGATGGCCGCCGCCGACCGGCGCAGTGAATCGGTGGGGTATCTGCTCTCCGGCACGTCGAGGCTGAGCGATGGTCAGGGCCGCACCTATGAAGCCAAAGCCGGCAGCAACTACTATTTCCTCGGCCCCAACGGGACCGTCACCGGCACCGACACCTGGCCCTCCAGCACGGTCGACCTTACGCAGCTCGCCGTCATTCGCTAATTCACAACGGCGGGAACTTCGTCACGCGGCGCATCATGCCGAACGCGTACTTCGCGATGATGGCGCCCTCGCGCTCCGTCGTCAGCAGCGCCGACGAGAACGGCTCGTGCAGCATCTCCGGCGCCTTGGTCATGACCATGCGTGCGAGCGCGACCAGGCTGCTCTGCACGTGGGACAGCCCGCGGTTCGGCGGTTGCGCGGCTTCGGTGAGTGCGATCGCGTCGGCGCTCGCGCGCGGAAGTTCGAGCGGCGCGTCGGTGCGCGGCGCATCGAGGGTCAGGAGCGGCAGCAGCGTGTTCGCGGCCGCGTCGCGTTTGGTCAGCGAAGCGTTCACGCCGAAGAGATCGCGTGCCGTCGCGGCGAGCGTCGTGTGATCGTAGACGGTTTGCGACACCGTGCCTTTCGCAATCCACGGCGACGCGACGACCGCGGGGACGCGAACGCCCAGCCTGGTGAAGTCGAACTCTGGTGAATTTTTCCCGTCCGGATTGACCGCGGGCGGCGGCAGCACGTGATCGAAGAGGCCGCCGTGTTCGTCCGTGGCGACGATCAGCATCGAGCGCTCCCACAGCGGGCTGGCGCGCAGCGCCTCGTACACGTCCGCGATCAGCATGTCGCCGTTGACCACGCCGTGGATCGGATGCCAGTCGTTCGCGCGGTACATCCCCTCGTTGAAGTAACGCGGTTCGATGAACGAGTACGCCGGCAGCGTGCCGGCCGCGCAGTCGGCGAAGTAGCGCGCGATGTACTCGTAGTTCGTGCCGATATAGCGCAGCTGCTGCTCGAGCGCCAGCGACTGCGGAAAATCGTGGAAGTAGATGCGCCAGCCGACGTTCGCGTCGGAGAGGTTTTCGTAGAGGGTGCGCATCTCGTAGAGCCGCACGGCGTTGTCGGTATGACCGCCCGACGTCGCGGCGTGGACGAAGAACCGGTTCGGCCACGTCGGCCCCGGCACCGAGGCGAACCAGTGGTCGCAGAGTGCGAACTGCTGCGCCAGTGCGGTGAGCGCCGGGACGTGATCGGGACCGTGGCAGCGCATCACCGGCGCGGCCGTGCGCACGTCCTTGGTGACCTGCGCGTAATCGTAGAGAAAACCGTTGTTGTGCAGCGCGACGGGATCGGCCGGCCAGTCGCCGCTGCGACCGAACAGCTGGAGCTGCACGTTTGCAATGTCGTGGTCCGGGCCGGGGTCGATGTCGGGCACGTACGGCGCGTCGGGCGACACCGTGACGGAGAAACCGGTGCTGGTCAGCGGGTGCTCGAAGTTGACCTCGTTGCCGGTGAGCCCTTCGAACGGCACGCCGTTGCTCGGGAAATAGCCGAGCATGTGATCGAACGAGCGGTTCTCGAGCAGCAGGACGACGACGTGCTCGACTTTCTCGCTCATGGTTAGGGCAGCTTCGTCGGGATGCTCTGCGGAAAGTTGAAGACGTCGTCGGGATCGACCGCGCTTTTCACCTCGACCAGCCGCTTGAGGTTGGGCCCGTAGTACGCGTCGAGGAACTCCACGATGGTGTGGTCGACGTAGTTGACGTAGGCGCCGTGCGCGTAGGGCAGCATCGCGGTGCGCACGCCCTCGATCCACGCCTCCGACTTGTCCTGGTCGGCCGGGTCGGTCCAATACGTGTCGTACTGCACGATGAACACGCCTTTGCGATGCGGCACCGGCGTCGCATCGACCGCCACGCGCCCGGGTGCGCCGCCGCCGGCGAGCAGCTGGATCATGCTGGGCTCGTTGGTGTCCCAATCCGTTTGCGGCGGCGCGGCTTCGATCTGCGACTTGAGGAGCGCCAGCGCTTGCGCCGGGAAAATCTCGTACGCAACCGCCGACGTGCTCTTGAACTGCTGCCGGTCGTTGTGCGGGTGCAGCATCCACTCCATCTTGTTCGGGTCGGCGCCCGCGAAGAACGCCGCCGCGGTCGAATACGGCATCAGCTGAATCTGCACGCCGGTCGGCGGCGCGGCCGAAAGGATCGGTGCGAGCAGCGTGTTGAAGCCGGCGAGATCCGCGGGTGAGTCGGGCGTGAGCACGCCGAACAGCGTGATCACGCCGTTCACCGCGAGCCGCAAGAACGTCGAGAGCCCGTCGGGCGCGTTGGGCGCCCAGTGCTGCCACGCGTCGACCACCGCCGTGAAATCGTTCCATTGCCACGTGATGTTGCAGAGTGCAACGAGGCCGATCGGATTCACGCGGAAATCGAACGACGTCACGATGCCGAAGTTGCCGCCGCCGCCGCCGCGACACGCCCAGTACAGATCGGCGTTCTCGTGCTCGTTCGCGCGAACGTACTCGCCGTTCGCGTTCACGAGCTGCACGCCGGCGATGTTGTCGCACGTCAGCCCGAACTTGCGCGAGGTCACGCCGAAGCCGCCGCCGAGTGCGAGCCCCGCGATCCCGACGCTCAAGCCGCTGGCCGCTGGCACGGTGAGCCCGACGTCGAACAGATTTTCGTGGAGATCGAGACAGAACACGCCGGCGCCGACGCGCGCGATACCGGTCTGCGCGTCGACGCTGATCTCGTCCATCTCGCTGACGTCCACGATCACGCCGCCTTCGACGAGCGAATACACTTCGTAGCTGTGGCGCCCCGAGCGGGCGCGCAGCGGCAGATCGTTCTCGCGCGCGAACCGCACCGCGTTCTGCACGTCGGAAACATGCTGCGCGAACACCACGTTCTTCGGGATCAGCTTGCTGTAGTCGACGGACAGGCGGAAGTTGTGCCGTGCAGCGTCCCAGCCGGGGCTATTGGAATCGAGCACGCGTCCGGTCAGTTTGTGCATGGCCACCCTCCTCGCGCAAGCAGGCGGACGGGCTTCGCTGGCGACACTTCTTCGCCTCCGATGATATGATGAAGTATGCCGTCGCTCTGGCCGTTGGTGCCGTTCGGACTGGCCGGAATCATCGCCGGATCCTGGCTCTTCGCGTGCGCGCCGCGACTCGCGACGGGCACTCAGCGTGAGTTTTACGGTGCCGCGCGACGGCAACGGCAGCCGCGCGATGGTGAGCCGCTGTTGGGCGATCCTCTCGGGCTTCGTTCGGCGACCTGGCGAGCGTGGGGGATCGCCGTCGCTCTCTTCGGCTGCGTGGACCTCGTGATCGGGCTGCTCGCTCGCTGACCGGACCTTTGGACGGGGTGGTATCCGGGCACCCGCCGTGGTATGATCGCCGTTGCTGCTCAGCCCGGAACGGGCGG
>JAXDMA010000196.1:0-3248 GCA_034666305.1 Vulcanimicrobiota bacterium | reverse complement strand
CGTCGAGCGCGGCGCGCACGTCGTCGGCCTTCCAGCCGCAGTCGATGAGCGTCAGCCCGTCCTCGTCTTCGAGCAAGTAGCCGTTGATGTAACGCATCGGATTGCCCGTCATCGGCAGGCGGATCTGCACGATGCGGTCGCCGATCTGCGTGATCGGCGGGAGGTTGCTCGGAATCGACAAGGAGTAGCCCGTTAGACCGGCCGAACCGGAAATCATCCTTTTATGAATGAACGGCATTTTGCGTACTGGCCGCGGCGCCGGCCACGCGAGTTCCCGGTCCCGGCGACCAGCGTCGCCCACAACCTCGCGACGTCGGCCGCGCGTTTTCCCGAGCACCCGGCGATCGTGTACTACGATACGCCGATCTCCTACCGGCGGCTATGGGACGAGGTCGAGCGGCTCGCCGGCTATCTCGAGCACGAAGCCGGTGTGCAATGCGGGGACCGCGTGCTGCTCTTCATGCAGAACTCGCCGCAATATGTGATCGCGTACTACGCGATCCTGCGCGCGAACGCCGTCGTGGTCGCGCTCAACCCGATGCTCGTCACCGAAGAGCTCCAAGCGTACGTCGACGACAGCGGCGCAACGGTCGCGATCGCCGGACAAGAGCTTGCGTCGAAACTCGCACCGTACGTCCCCGCGCCCGTGCATCACCTCATCGTCGCCGCGTATTCCGACTACCTCGAGCGCCCCACGGATCTTGCGCTTCCACCGGCGGTGGCCGCACAACGCGCGCCGCTTCACGATGAAGGGTTTGTCGCGTGGCACGATGCGCTTGCAAACGCGAAGCCGCCGGGACCCATCGTGACGGGCGGCAACGACATGGCGCTGCTGTTGTACACGTCGGGCACGACGGGAAGGCCGAAAGGCTGCGTACACACGCATCGCAGCGTCCAGACCACGACGTGGGCGACGCCGATGTGGGGCGGCGCGAACTCGCCCGGCGGCCGGGTGATGTCGGTGCTGCCGTATTTCCACGTTACCGGGATGACGGGCGACATGAACGCCGGGATCTGCAACGGCGCAACGATCGTGATGGTGACGCGCTGGGATCCGGTGACGGTACTGACCCTCATCGAGCGCTACCAATGCACCGCGATGACTGCGATCAGCACGATGATCGTCGACCTGCTGTCGCATCCGGGCTATCGATCCGATGCCCTGCGTTCCGTGACGCACCTGGGCGGCGGCGGCGCGCCGCTGCCGGCCGCCGTCGGCGCGGAGATCATCGAGCGGCTCGGCATCAGTTACATGGAAGGGTACGGGCTCACCGAGACGATCGCGATGACGCACGCGAACCCGCCCGATCGCACGAAGCTCCAGTGTCTGGGCGTCCCCACGTTCGGCATCGACTCGCGCGTGATCGATCCGGACACGCTGCGCGAGCTCGGACCCAACGAGACCGGCGAGATCGTCATCTCCGGCTCGCAAGTGATGCGCGAGTATTGGAACCAGCCCGAGGCGACGGCCGAGGCGTTCTTCGTGCGCGACGGCAAGCGATTCTTCCGCACGGGCGATCTCGGCTATGTCGACGACGAGGGCTATTTCTTTCTGGTCGACCGCCTGAAGCGCATGATCAACGTCGCCGGATTCAAGGTGTGGCCGGCGGAGGTCGAGACGAAGCTGTTCAGCCATCCCGCCGTCCAAGAGGCGTGCGTGATTGCAACCACCGATGCGCGCCGCGGCGAACAGGCCAAGGCGCTCGTCATCCTGCGCGACGGTGCGCACGCGACCGCCGAAGAGATCATCGCGTGGTCGCGCGAGCACATGGCCCCGTACAAAGTGCCGGCGGTCGTCGAGTTCGTCACGTCCTTGCCGCGCTCGGCAACGGGCAAAGTACAATGGCGCGTACTTCAGGAGCAGGAGCAGCGCCGGCCTCAGCCGGCATGAACGCCGTCGTCGCCGAGCGCGTCGTCTTGCGCGACCTGCATGCGCACGACGCGGGGGCGATCTTTGCATACCGCACCGATCCCGAGAACATGCGGTACCAAGGCTGGGAGCCGAAGTCGGCGGATGACGTTCGCGCCTTCATCGCGGAGCTAGGCGCGGCTGAGCCGTTCGCGCCCGGAACGTGGTACCAGCTCGGAATCGCGCTGCGCTCGACCGATGAGCTGATCGGCGATTGCGGCGTGCACGTGCCCCAGACCGAGCCGGATCAGGCGGAGTTCGGCATCACGCTGGCGCCCGCGTTCCACGGCCACGGATACGCGACGGAAGCGATTCGCGCGATGCTGCGGCTGGCGTTCGATACGCTCGGCAAGCACCGCGTGTTCGGTTCCATCGATCCGCGCAACGCGCGCT
Source organism: Vulcanimicrobiota bacterium (assembly GCA_034666305.1). Classification (GTDB taxonomy): domain Bacteria; phylum Vulcanimicrobiota; class Vulcanimicrobiia; order Vulcanimicrobiales; family Vulcanimicrobiaceae; genus Vulcanimicrobium. The sequence continues at coordinate 946 of JAXDMA010000196.1, read as the reverse complement.
CCATCGCGCTGATGCGCCGGACCGGCTTCCGCCGGGAAGCGCACTTCGTCGAGAGCCTGCGATTCAAAGGCGCATGGGTCGACGACGCGGTGTTCGCGATGCTAGCGCGCGAATGGCGAGCGGCTCAGGTCACCAGCCCGCCATAAGTCTCCGTCTGGACTTGGTCCAGCAGGCGCGCCAGCTCGGCGGCGCGTTCTGCGCCCATGCGCTTTGCGGTCGCCGTAATCAGCTTTGGCGGGATGTCTTTCAAGAAGCCGCGCAGCGTCTTGATCGCGCGCGTCGCGTCGGGTTTGTCCTCACCGGTCAGCGCGAGGATGCGGAGCGCGCCGATGCTGCCCAGAAAATCGAGCGAGTCGGCATCGTGCAGCGCGATCGCTTCGGGCACCGTGCCGGCGTTGCTGTAGTACATGTGGCCGCGCTCGGCGGCTTGCACCGCCGGGTATTTCTGCATCGGAAACCCGGCGCTCCGCAGGATCGCTTCGCTGGTTTCGGCGGCCCGATCGCCGTGCTCCATGCCTTTTTTCTCGTACGGCGCGAACGCGGCCATGTCGTGGAGAAACGCCGCCGCAAACAGCACGTCGGTGTCGACGGTGAGGTGGTCGCCGTTTGCAACCTCCAGCGCGAGCCGGTAGTCGCGCTCCGAGTGCTGCCAGCCCCACGCCGGGTGCTTGAACTGCGCCTGCGCCAGCGCGTAGACCGTCGCTTTCCACTCGGTGTCCAGCGGAATCCCCGTGACGGTCCCGCGCGGCACCGCGGCTGGTGCGCCCAAGGGCGTCAGCAACGCGGCGACAAGCACGACAGCGGTGGTGAGGTGTTTCATGCCGCAAAACTACCACGCTCGGCTCGGGCTGTCGATTCGGCGCCGCGCCTAAGCGGCAGGATTTCCCCGTGGTCCGGCGCACGACCGGCGTCGCTGTATGAGAATCCTGATCGTCGGCGGGGGCGC
>JAXDMA010000195.1:0-8348 GCA_034666305.1 Vulcanimicrobiota bacterium | reverse complement strand
CTGCCGACGGCCGCCTGAAGCTCTGCCTCTTCGGCGACAACATGATCGACCTGCGCACGCCGCTGCGCGCCGGGGGCGGCGAAGGAGCCATCGTCGACATCCTGCGCGCCTCGATGCACGTCAAACCGGAACGCCATCACCTCGTACTGGGCGAGACCGCTTCGATGATGCGCGCGTTCAGCGAAATCGGCGGCTAGTCGCCTACTCGATCGACTTCCGGAAGTACGCCAGCATCCGCCCCTGCTCGGGCATGATGCGAAACTCTTCGAAACCCCACGACTTCGCTTGCGCGATCCCGCGGTTGTCGCCCATGCCGAGCAAGAACGTCAGCGTTTTGACGCCGCGCTTGCGCGCGATGTTCTGCACGTCGGTGATCAGCTGCGTCGCGACGCCGTGCGGGGCGTCTGAGCGCGTGCGCAACGTCTCGACCATTGCGACGTCTACCCCGTTGGCGGCTTCGCGGTCGGCGTAGCCCTCCGGGAACTTGAACACCAGTTGAACGGTGCCCAGCAAGCCGGACACGTCTTCGGCGATGAGCACGAGGCGGCGGCCGGCCTTCTGCTCGGCCAGCCACTTCTGCACGCGCGCGGCCCACGGCTCGCCGCTCGGCACGGCACCGCCGACGACGCCGTCCGCGATGAGCCGCTCGGCGTCCCGCGGCAACGCGTAACGGATGAAGACACGGCTCACGCCCGTCGTCTACGCAGCGCGGAGAACGAACTCCCGTCGCCGTGTGAAGGAATCGTCAAGCGGGGTACCCGTTCGGGCGCCCGGAAAGGAGCCCCATGCAGTTCAAGCCGTGGGCGTTTCTGAGTGCCGCCGCGATCGCCGCGCTGATCGCGGCCGGGTGCGCGAAGGGCGACCAGTCGTCATCGACGACGAGCACGACGACGGCCGTGACCGCCGCGCCCGCGGCGACCTCCGCCGGCAGCGCGACGGCGACCAGCAGAGCTGCCGGCTCGGCGCAGGGGGACGCGTCCCACGGCAAGAGCGTGTTCGCCCAGAACTGCGCGCGGTGCCACGGTGCCGAAGGCGGCATCGGACCGGCGCTCAAGAACGAGAAAAGCCGCAAGAATTACGCGCAGACCGTGACGTGGATCAAGAATCCGCAGCCGCCCATGCCCAAGCTCTATCCCGATACGCTCGGCGAGAAAGACGTCGCCGACGTCGCCGCCTACGTCCAATCGCTCTGAGGTAGGACGTGCCCAGGGCGTTGTTCGCGTTTTCGAGGGATCTGCGCCTGAGCGATCACGCCGGGCTGGCCGCGGCCGCCCGTCACGGCGAGATCGTGGCCGTTCACGTCGTCGACAACGTTTCGCTCACCCGCCTGCGCCGCTCGCCGCGGCGCGCGGCGTATTACTGCGCGGCCGTGAGGGCGCTCGACGCCGCGCTGCGCGCGCGCGGCAGCGCGCTCATCGTCCGGCGGGGCAATCCGGGACAAGCGCTGCGCGCGCTGGCGCGCGCCGTCGGCGCGAACGTGGTGGGGTGGAGCTGCGGCTACGACGCCAAGAGCATCCTGCGCGATCGCGATCTGCAATCGTCGCTCGAGGAAGCCGGGCTGCGCGCGCTGCCGGTGCACGACGCGCCCGCCGTACCGCCTGAAGACGCGGCGGCCGGCCACCATCGCGGCGACGGCTATCGGGCCTTCGTGCCCTACCACGCGCGCTGGCGAACGCTGGTCCCCGTCGACGACGCCGGCAGCGCGAGCTTCGCCGCGGTCGACATCGCGAGCGAACCGCTCCCGTTTCCCGAAGAGTTCGGATCGCAGGCTCAGATCGACGAACCGGCCGGCGAAGACGAGGCGCGTGCGCGGCTGACCGCGTTTCTGGCGGGACCGGCGCTGCAATACGGCGTCGCGCGCAACGTTCCGGCGGCGGGCGAGACGTCACGGCTCGCGTCGGCGCTTTCGTTCGGCACGATCGCGGCGCGCGAAGTCGTGCGCGCGACGTGCGCGCGCAGTGCGGATCCGTTCTTGCTCGTCGAAGAGCGCACGTCGCTCAAGCTCTACCTGCGCGCGCTCGCGCAGCGCGATTTTTTCCTGCAGCTCGGGTGGTATCACGAAACGGCGGGCGAGGAACCGCTGCAAGCGAAGATGCGCGACTTCGCGTTCGCGCGCACGCACCGGCACCTGGACGCGTGGCGCAGCGGCCGTACGGGCTTTCCGCTGATCGACGCGGGGATCCGCGAGCTGCGCGCGACGGGCTGGATGCACCCGCGCGTGCGCGCGATCGCCGCATCGTTTCTGTGCTTCGATCTGGGCGTCGACTGGCGCGTGGGGCGCGACGAATGGGATCGCTATCTCACCGAGGACGATCCCGCGCTCGCCGCCGGCAACTGGCAGTGGATCGCGGGCGTGGGCGCCGATCTCGCGGCGTACCCGCGCATCTACAACCCGCTCAAACAGGCGCGCCGGTTCGACCCGTCCGGGCACTACGTCCGGCGCTGGATCCCGGAGCTGGCGGGTTTGCCGGACTCCACGCTGCTCGAGCTCGTCGACATCCGCCACGAACCCCAGCTCGAGCTGCCGCTCTTCGAAGGGCACGGCTATCCGGCGCCGGTGGTCGACCACGAAACCGTCGCGCGCGAGTTCCTGGAGCGGTACGCCCGCGAGGTCCGTGCGCCGGCCTGATCCGCCGCGGCGCGCCGAGCTTTTCGTGCCGCTCGAGACGGAGCGGCTGCGGCTCGAGCCGATTCGCGCGGATCACGCGGACGGCATGTACGACGGCTTGCGCGAGCCTTCGCTGTACGCGTACCAAACGGACGAGCCGCCGCGCGACGTCGCGTCGCTGCGCGAGCGGTATGCACGGCTCGCTGCCGGACATTCCACCGACGAGCTCGCGCATTGGCTGAACTGGATTCTCGTGCGCCGCGACGACGGAGCGTTCGCCGGTTACGTGCAGGCGACGGTCGACAAGAACCGCGCCTCGGCGGTGATCGGTTATCTCGTCCTGCCGGCGCAGCAGCGGCGCGGTCTGGGCGCAGAAGCCGTCGCCGCGATGGCCGCGCACTTGTTCTCCGCCGGGGTCGGTCGGCTGCACGCCGTCATTGACGCACGCAATGCGGGCTCCATCGCGCTGGTCGAACGGCTCGGCTTCACGCGGACGGCGACGCGCCGATCGGAGGACGTGATCGGCGGCGTGCGCGGCTTCGACCATGACTACGTGCTGCGGGCTCCGAGGGCGGGCCATGCGGGTGTGCCGAAACCAGAGGCATGAGCGACAAGCCCGCCTCCCACGACGGTGCCAACCCCGAGAACCTGCTGCGCTTCATGATGACCGGCTGGGCGACCATGCCGGGCACGCCGGCGACGCCGGTCGAGGGAGTCGAGCGTTTTGCGGCCCGCCGTGACACGCTGTCGAAAGCGTTTCCCGGCGAGACGCTCGTCGTGCCGACGGGCCACGAAAAAGTGCGCGCGAACGATACGAACCACCGCTTCCGGCCCGGCACGGACTTCTATTATCTCACCGGCAACCACGAGCCGGACAACGTGCTGGTGCTGGAGCCCGGCGCGAACGGCCACGTCGCGACGCTCTACTGCCAGCCGAATCCGGGCAAGTCCGATTCGACGTTCTTCACCGACCGGATCAACGGCGAGCTGTGGGTCGGTCCGCGTCTCGGTCTGCCGCAAACCCAGCAGCGCTACGGGGTCGCGACCAAACCGCTGAGCGCGTTTGCGGACGATCTCGCCGCGGCGGTGACGCGCGCGCCGTTCCGGTCGCTGCGCGGCGTCGACCCGGCGCTCGACGCGGCGCTGCCCGCGCAAACCGAGCGCGACGCGGAGTTCGCGACGTTTCTTTCTGAGATGCGCCTGATCAAGGACGAGCTGGAGATTCGCGAGATGCGGCGCGCCGTCGAGGCGACCCACCACGCGTTCGACGACGTCGTGCGCGCGCTGCCCGGCGCACGCACCGAGCGCGTGATCGAAGGCGTGTTCAACCTGCGCGCGCGCATCGAGGGTAACGACGTCGGCTACCTGACGATCGCGGCGACCGGGCCGAACGCGACCACGCTGCACTGGACGCGCAACGACCGCACGATTGGCGAGAACGAGCTGCTGCTGCTCGATGCGGGCGTGGAGGCGGAGACGCTGTACACCGCCGACATCACGCGCACGCTGCCGATTTCCGGAACGTTCACGCCGGAGCAGCGCGCGATCTACGACCTCGTGCTCGCCGCGCAAGACGCCGCGTTCGAGCAGTGCAAGCCCGGTAACGACTTCCTCGATCCCCATCGCGCGGCGATGCGCGTGCTCGCGCACGGCCTCGAGGCGCTCGGGATCCTCGCGTCTGCCGAAGAGGCGCTGCGCGACGAGAACGTGTTCTACAAGCGCTACTCTCTCCACAACGTCAGCCACATGCTCGGCCTGGACGTGCACGACTGCGCGGCGGCGCGCGCCGAGAACTACAAACACGGCGCTCTCCGTCCCGGAATGGTGCTGACCGTCGAGCCGGGATTGTATTTCCAGCTCGACGATCTGACGGTGCCCGCGCGCTATCGCGGCATCGGCGTGCGCATCGAGGACGACGTGCTCATCACGCAAACCGGGGTCGACGTCCTCTCCGCGGCGATCCCACGCGCGACCGGCGACGTCGAAGCGTGGGTGTCCGCCGCGAAGACGCCCGCTTAGATCAGCTCTGTCCCTGCGGCGAGCCCCCTGGCAAACGTGCGTCGACCCAGTCGCTGACGAGCGGAACGTCGACGTCGTCGCCCTGCCACACCTTGATTCCGTAGATGATGCTCGCCACGATGAAGACCGGCACGATGAACGGAATCAGCGGCCACGCCCCGAGACCCAGGACTGGGATCGCGGCGGCCGCGGTCAGCAGCGTGCCGAGGCCGTACATCCCGGCGTTGAATCCGAGCGCCTGCCACGCTTGGCGTTTCACAAAATACGAACCCTTGCTGTCGAGGAGCGCGATGATCGCCAGCGGCCAGAACGGGTAGCCCAGCGCGACGATCGCGCGCGTCTCCGGGCGCACGGCGAGCGCGGCCGTGGGCCGCACCTGGGGCGGCGGCGGCTGGGGCGGCGGCGCGGAATACGCCGCCTGGTGGGGCGGCGGTTCGGCGTACGAGCCGTAGGACGGGCCGACGCCGCCGTTGATCTGGTTGGTCTGGCGCGCCGCGTCGATCCGCGCGGCCAGCACGCAACCCGGGCATTCGCCGCTCTCGTTGCGGCACGTCGCGCACACGGGCTTGCTGCAGCCTCGGCACGGGGCGACCGACGGAACGGCGTTGTGATAGAAGCAATCCACGATAGATGTCCACCTTGCGGCTGGGGAACTCGCCCCAAGGTACTGTGGGGCCGCGGCGAAGGTTTCGGCGTGAACCCGACGTTTCGCCGGCTGGTGAACCCCACGTTCCGGCGACTGCTGCGCGAGGCGCGACCCTATTACGGCCGCCTCATCATCGGGTCGCTCTTCGGCGTGCTCGCGGGCGTTGCGCCGGTCACCCTCGCCAAAGTCGCCGAATATCTGCAGCGCGACGTCATGGTGACCAACCCGCATTGGGACATCGTCGCGCTGGTGATCGCGCTGGTCCTGATCTCGCAGATCGTCGGCAACGCGGCGGCGTACGGGCAGTCGTACCTCACGGCGTTCAGCGGCCAGAAGATGGTCGCGGGGTTCCGTGCGCGCATGTTCGACCGCATCGTGCGCATGCCGCTGCGCGACTTCGACCGCTGGCGGCCGGGCGAGCTGCAATCCCGCATGTCGGCCGATCTCGGCCTGATGACGGACGCGATCTCCATCTCGCTGCCGCAGTTCGTCCAGGTCTCGGTCACGTTCGTCGCCGCGCTTGTGTACATGCTGTGGCTCGACTGGTTCCTGGCGGTCGTACTGTTCGTCGCAGCACCGGTCATCGCGTTCATCGTCAGCAAGTTCAATGCGCTCATCGTGAGTGGGACGCGCCGCTCGCAGGAGCGCATCGCCGATCTTTCCAGCACCTTGATCGAAGTGCTGGCGAACGAGCGCGTCGTAAAAGCCTTTCGGCGCGAGGACTTTGAGAGCAAGCGATTCGCCGCGGCGAACGAGCGCTACTTCGCCGCGTACATGAAGGTCACGCAGTTCAACCAGACGCAGACGCCCGTTCTCTCGTTCGTCGTGATGATTGCCTTGTGCGCGGTGATCGGGTTCACAGCCCGTGAAGTCTCCGTAGGGCACCTCACACCGTCGACCGCATTCGGTTTCTGGACCGCTACCGCGCTGCTGATCAATCCGATGAACCGGTTCTCGATCTTTTTCGCGGATTTCGCGCGCGCATTCGTCGGCGCCGGGCGCGTCTTCGAAATCCTCGACTTGCCGGTGGAACGCGACGACCCGCCCGATGCGATCCCGATCGAGAACATCGCCGGCGACATTCGGTTCGAGAGCGTCACGTTCGCCTATGACGACGATCCGGTGCTCAACGACTTCAGCGCGCAAATGCTGCATGGCGAGGTCGTCGCGCTGGTCGGACCGTCAGGCGCGGGGAAAAGCACCATCGTCAACCTCGTGCCGCGCTTCTACGAGCCGCAGACGGGCCGCATCACCGTCGACGGCGTGGACATCGCGCACGTGCGTCTCGGGGATCTGCGCAACGCGATCGCGATCGTGCCGCAGGAGACGCAGCTTTTCAACGGCACGATCGCCGACAACATCCGCTACGGCCGGCTCGAAGCGACACAGGAAGAAATCGTCGCCGCCGCCGTCGAGGCGAACGCCGACGAGTTCGTGCGCAAGCTGCCCGACGGCTACGATACCATCGTCGGCGAACGGGGAATCCGGCTCTCGGGCGGCCAGCGCCAGCGCATCGCGATCGCTCGCGCGATCCTGCGCGACCCGCGCATCCTGATCCTGGACGAAGCGACGAGCGCGCTGGATTCGCACTCCGAAGCGCTGATCGAAGACGCGCTCGACCGCCTCCTACCGGGCCGCACGACGCTGATCATCGCGCACCGCCTCTCGACGATCCGCCGCGCGACGAAAATCCTCTACATCGAAAACGGCAGCGTCCGCGAAACGGGCACGCACGACGACCTGATCGCCGCCAACGGCCCGTACGCAAACCTGCACGCGGCGCAATTCGCCCGGTAACGTTTACGTTGGCGTCCTTTTCGGCCAAATCGCTGTATAACTTCCGTTCACGAGAATGCATCGTCGAGTGCGCGCGATAGTTCATCCGGGAAGCGTCCGTAGCTTAACCGGATAGAGCACCGTTTTGACGAAGCGGATGGTGAGGGTTCGAGTCCCTTCGGGCGCGTGCCGGCAAGCGGAAACGTTCTTGACCGGGAGTCGTCACCCGGATATAATCAGGTCACCTCCGCTTCGTCAGCGGTGAGCAACCTCGGACTTTCGTCCGAGGTTGCTGCCGTTTCTGGACGAAATTCGAGTCTAGCGCGTTACGTTTTGCCGTTGATCATCAGGTGTGCCCATGGGGTGCCTGCATACATGATCCACGTTCCGGTGTCGCGCGGTGTCGTCGGCAGACCCGATGTCTTGTCGACGGGCCACATGATCATCCAGTGCGGGCCTTCTTTGATCGGTGTGCCTTTGGTCGCGAACGGATCGGTTGCGCTCCAGTCGGTGCCGCCCGCGAACATGTAGGCGATCCCGGGCGTCTTGTTCGTCGGCTTGGCCTTGTGCGCGGCCCAGTCGGCGCCCCACTGCATCGTTGCCGCGTCGGCGCACATCGCGACGTCGCCGACGACGCCGGGATGACCGGGCATGCACGTCCAGCCGTTCGTGCCCTTGCGGAGCACCGTCATGGCGCCTTTGGCGTCCATGTCGGCGACCGTGGCATGGGCCGTGACCGACGGCGGTCCGGCGGACAGCGCGCGGGCGATCTTCTGGGCTTTCGTTTCCCCGGCGGCCGACGCGACGGCGACGGTCGCGGCGACGGAGACGGCGGCGAGCACCGCGATACGTGACGGCATGGACCCTCCTGAGAAGCGATCGTGCAACCCGCCAACACGAGCGTTCGTCTCGGACCCGGTCGACCTCCCGCCGGGACTAACGTCTGTGGGCCCGCTTGCCGATGGGCTTTGTGATGGGCGACATTTCCTTCGGCCAGACCGTCGGCATGCTCAAGAACGCGATGGACGGCGCGGGGACCGCGCACGGCGTCATTGCGAACAACATCGCGAACGTCAACACGCCGAACTTCCGGCGCTCGGACGTTTCCTTCAAAGACGCCCTCGCAGCGACCGAACCGTCACCGGGCGACCCCGATGAGCTCGGCCTCGCGATCACGTCCGACCGGCACTTTGCCGCCGGCGGCGCGCGAGGCGCGCAGCCGTTCGCCGTCACGACGTCCGTGCAACAGGACCAGCAGATGCGCGTCGACGGCTCCAACGTCGACGTCGATCAAGAGAT
>JAXDMA010000194.1:0-3450 GCA_034666305.1 Vulcanimicrobiota bacterium | reverse complement strand
CGTCGACTTCCACCTCGCGGCCGCGCATGTACTTATCCACCAGCAGCGGTGAGCCCGGCGTGATCGGCGGCGCGCTCTCGACGTACGACGCGAGCTGCCCCTCGTTGTAGACGATCTCCATCCCGCGCCCGCCCAGCACGTACGACGGCCGCACCAGCACCGGGAAGCCGATCTCACGCGCGATCGCGCGCGCTTCGCGGAACGTGTTCGCGGCCCGCCCGCGCGGCCGTGCGACGCCGAGCTTCTCGAGCGCCGCGTCGAATTTCTCGCGGTCTTCCGCCATGTCCAGCGAGCGGCGGTCGCTGCCCACGATCGTGATGCCGCGCTTGGTGAGCTCGCCCGCGAGGTTGATCGCGGTTTGACCGCCGAAGGCGAGCATCACGCCGCGCGCGTTCGTCGCCAGCGCCGTCGCTTCGACCTCGTCTGCGCCCGGCGGCTCGAACACGAGCACGTCGCTCACGTCGAAGTCGGTCGACACCGTCTCGGGGTTGTTGTTGATCACGACCGCGGCACGCCCCGCTTCGCGTAACGCCCACGCCGCGTGCACGCAGCTGTAGTCGAACTCGATCCCTTGCCCGATGCGAATCGGTCCGCTGCCGACGACGACCACCGCCTCTTTGTCCGGCGTGCGCATCTCGTCGCTTTCGAAGCGCGAGAGATAGTAGTACGGCGAGATGGCCGGAAACTCGGCGGCCGCGGTATCGACCATGCGAAACGACGCACCCTCGCGCCTGCCGGCGCTCGTGAGCTCGCCGCCGAACAGCGAGTTGATGCCGCGAATGCTGTAGCCGCTCTCGACCGCGCGCCGCAGCAGCTCGGGGGTGGGATACGGCTGCCCGAACAGCGGCCCCGCGGACCGGTACCCGCGCAGTTCTTCCTCGAGGTCGACGAGCGCCTTGAACTCCCAGAGCCAGAACTCGTCGATCGTCGAGAGCGCGTGCAGCTCGTCGACCGTGCGCCCGCGGCGAAGCAGCTCGCACACCGCGAACAGCCGCTCGTGCGTCGCGGGATCGAGCGTGCGCAGCAGCTCGTCGTCGCTCCACTCCGCGAACGCGTTGCCGGTCAGCGTCTCGAACTTGAGGTCGAGGCCGCGCACGGCCTTCATCAACGCGGCGGCGAACGTGCGGCCGATCCCCATCGCCTCACCGGTCGATTTCATCTGCGTGCCCAGCCGCGTATCGGCCAGCGGAAACTTGTCGAACGGCCAGCGCGGGATCTTCACCACGCAGTAGTCCAGCGTCGGCTCGTACGCCGCTTTGGTGCGGCCGCCGGTCACCGGGTTGGGGATGACGTCGAGCGTTTGCCCCAGCGCGATCTTGGTGGAGATCTTGGCGATCGGATACCCGGTCGCTTTGGACGCGAGCGCCGAGCTGCGCGACACGCGCGGGTTCACCTCGATGATCATGTACTCGGAGCTGTCGGGGTGCAGCGCGAACTGGATGTTGCAGCCGCCCTGCACGTTGAGCGCACGAATGACGTTGATGCTCGACGTGCGCAGCATCTGGTAGTCGAGATCCGAGAGCGTCTGCGACGGGGCGACGACGATGGAGTCGCCGGTGTGCACGCCGACGGGATCGATGTTCTCCATGTTGCAGACGATGATGCAGTTGCCCGCACTATCGCGCAGCACTTCGTACTCGATCTCTTTCCAGCCGAGCAGCGACGTCTCGACGAGCGCCTGATGGATCAGCGACGCTTCGAGGCCCGTCTGCAGCGTCGCGCGCAGTTCCGCCTCGTCGTAGACGACGCCGCCGCCCGTGCCGCCCAGCGTATAAGCGGGCCGCACCACCAGCGGATAGCCCACCTCGCCCGCGAACGCTACGCCGGCTTCCGCGTCCGTGACGATCAGCGACTTCGGCACGGGCTCGCCGATCTCGATCATCTTCGCCTTGAAGCGCTCGCGGTCTTCAGCCAGCTTGATCGTGTCGAGCGGCGTGCCCAGCAGCTCGACCTCGTACTTCTCGATCACGCCCGCGTCGGCAAGCTCGACCGCGAGGTTCAGCCCGGTCTGGCCGCCCAGCGTCGGCAGCAGCGCGTCCGGCCGCTCGCGCGCGATGATGCGCTCCACCGAGGCGACGGTGAGCGGTTCGAGATAGACCGCGTCGGCAATCTCGGGGTCGGTCATGATCGTCGCGGGATTCGAGTTGACGAGGACGACCCGGTGGCCTTCCTCACGCAGCGCGCGGCACGCTTGAACCCCTGCGTAGTCGAACTCGGCGGCTTGCCCGATGACGATCGGACCCGACCCGATCACCATGATGGTACGCCGTGACACTGCCGGGGGTGATACGGCGGTGGGACCGGGAGTCCTACGGGGGCAGCAGAACGGCGGCACGGTGCGCGCTGTGATCACCGCGGGTGGCCTCGTCGACGGGGAGTTTGCCGAGGCGATCGGGACCGGGGTCAAGGCTCTTGCTCCGTTCGGTTCGCGCACGCTGCTCGACGTCGTGCTCGACGCGTGCGACGCGGCGCCGATCGACGGCGTCGCCGTGATCGGCGGCACCGAGGTGCGCGCGCATCTCGCCGGTCGCGACGTGCGCGTGATCGACGCGGCGCTCGACGGCGGCACCAACGTCCTACGAGCGCTCGACGCGTGGCCGAACGAACGCTTCGTGTACCTCACGTCCGACATGCCGTTCGCGAGCGCCGCGGCGCTGCGCGACATGATCGCGCGCAGCGCGGACTTCGCGCTGACGATGGCGCTGGCCGCCGTCGACGCATACGAGGCGCGGTTTCCGGGCGCGGGCGAGCACAGCGTTGCGCTCGGCGGCGAGCGCGTTGCCAACGGCAACGCCTTTCTCATCGCGCCCGCCGCCGTCGAGCCGGTGCGTGCGTTCGCGACCAAGCTGTTCAACGCGCGCAAGAGCCTGCCGCGCCTCGCGCTGCTGCTGGGGCCCGCGCTCTGCCTGCGATTCGCGCTGAAGCGGCTGACGATCGCCGACCTCGAAGGGTACGGGCGCCGCCGGCTCGGCGTCGCGGTCGGCGGGCTGCGCGATTGCGATCCCGGCCTCTGCTACGACGTCGACTCGCTCGACGACTACCGGTACGCATGCACGCTTTCCGTTTAGGCACGTTCTGGTTCGGAATCCAGGTCGTGTGGACGGCGGTGCTCGGCGTCGTGCTGCAAGACCGTGTTTCCGCGCTCGCGCCGCACGCGGTCAACTCGTATGCATTGCTTGCCGCAGTCGGCGCGTGCGTCGCCGCAGCCGTGCAAGTCGCCGCGGGCTTCGCGTCCGATCGGCGCCGCGCGCGCGTCGGCCATCGGCGCCTGTTCTACCGAATCGGGGTGGCGCTTGCGATACCCGGGATCATCGCGCTGCCGTTCGCGCCGTCGCTCGGCTGGCTGTGGGCCGCGACGATGCTGCTGCAAGTCGGAATGAACGTCGCGGGCGGACCGTATCAAGGCATCGTCGGCGACTACGTCGAGCCGGAGCGCGTCGGGCGCGCGTC
>JAXDMA010000193.1:0-4840 GCA_034666305.1 Vulcanimicrobiota bacterium | reverse complement strand
AGCGGATACGATGCGCCGCCCGCGCGCCGTGCAAGCAGCGCCGCGGGCAATGTCGCCGAGTCGTTCACCACGAGCAAGTCGCCGCGGCGCAGAAACCACGGCAGCTCGCGGAACACGGCATCGTGCTGCGTGCGCTTCGCGAGATCCGTGACGAGGAGCCGCACGCCGTCGCGCGCGAGACCGCGCCGCTCGGGCGTCGTCGTCGCTTCGTTCGCCGGCGGCAGTGCGAAAGAAACCGCCGTCGTCACGCTACGACGGCGACCCCGGCCGACTGCAGCGCGACGCGCACGTAGCTCGCGCGCGGCGACGCGATCGCGCGCACCAGCGCGGGTGCGACGTCGCGCGGGTCGGCGAGCTGCGACGCGTCGGCGTCCGGTACGGCCGCACGGTGCAGCTCGGTCTCCATGTCGCCGGGATCGGCGACGATCACGCTGACACCGCTCCCGTCGAGTTCCGCGGCCAGAACGCGGGACATGTGCTCGAGCGCCGCCTTGGCCGAACCGTAACCGCCCCATCCGGCGTATGCTTCCACCGCGGCATCGGAGCTGACGTTGACGATCGTGCCGCCGCCGTTGCGGCGCATCACCGGCAGCGCGTGCTGGATGAGATGGAGCGGCGCATACACGTTGGTCGTGAAGATGCGATCCCACGTCGACGGCGACAACCGCTCGAGCGCGGGCAGCGGCGAGCGGCCGATGGTCGATGCGTTGTTGACGACGAGATCGATGCGCCCAAAACGGCGCTCCGCGGATTCAACCAGCGCGTGGACGTGCGCAGCATCGGCAACGTCGCCGGCGATCGCGACGACGGGCACGAGCTGCGATAGCTCGCGTTCGGCCCGCGCGAGCGCGTCGGCGCCGCGCGCGTCGATGACGAGCGAGATTCCGGCGCGCGCGAGCTCATCGGCGACGGCGCGCCCGAGGCCCTTCGACGCACCGGTAACGATCGCGACATGACCGCGCTCGAACCACGGATATTCGTTCATGCACCCAGCGTACGCCAGCGAGCCCGCGCCGCGCGACGGTCCGGGGGACGGGCCGCTCCCTGGCCGTTCGGACAGGTACGCAAACGAGACGCGCGCCGCCGGTGGTGCTAGTATGGAGCATGAAGACTTGGCTGGCGGGGATCGTGCTGTTCGCGGCGCTGACGACGGCCGCGCGGGCGGAAATCGTCGCGGGCACCGTCGTCAACAGTTGGTCGAACCAACCCGTGCAGAACGCGAACGTCACGGTGACGTTCGCATCGGGTTCGATGCCGGTGCACACGACTACCGACGCGACGGGACGCTTCATGGTCGAGACGACCGAAACGCCGGTCGCAGTGACACTGCGCCGGAACGGATTCGAGACATTCACGGTATCGATCGCCGCGATCGCACCGTCCGTCATGGCTGACCTGCACATCGCGCTCAACGCCCGGCTCATCATGATCTCGATCGACCGCGCGCGGAGCCGCTGCGGCGCGTTTCAGCCGTCCCAGCCCTGGGACCACTACGAACTGATCCTCGGCGGGATGTGCGGCACGCCGAAGCACTAGCCGCGGCGGTCTGCCGCGTTCAGACGATACCGCGCGTCTTTGCGATCGCAACCGCTTGCGCGCGGTTCGATGCGCCCAAGCGCGCGAGGATCTCCGCGACGTGGAACTTCACGGTACGTTCCGTAATACCGAGGCGCTCGGCGATCGCGCGGTTCGCGAGGCCTTCGGCCAGCAGCGCGAGCGTTTCGCGCTCGCGCTCGGTGAGGCGGTCGCGGCGCGGCTGGCGCACGGCGCGCGCGAGCTGCGCCGCGATGTCCGGCGGGATGAGCGTGCCGCCGGCCGCGACCGCGCGGATGACCGCGACGAGCTCGTCGCTCGGCGTGCCTTTGAGCACGTAGGAGTCCGCGCCGCGCTCGAACGCCGTCGCGACGCGCTCCTCGCCCGCGTACGCGCTGAAGATCACGATGCGCGTGTTCGCCGATGCGGCTTTGACGCCGGGGATCGCGTCGAGCCCGCTTTTACCGCCGAGCTCCAGATCGAGGACGAGCACGTCGGGCGCGTGCGTCGTCGCGATCGTCATCGCGTCCGCTGCGCTCGTGCCCGTCGCGACGATCTCGATCTCCGCGGCTGCCGACAAGTTCGCGACGACACCGTCCGTCACGATCGGATGATCGTCGACGATCGCGACGCGGATCACGCGCGCGGCCTCGGCACGATCGTTTCGACGAGCGTCCCGCCGGCGCGTTCCGATGCGACGCGGAAGCTGCCGCCTGCGAGCTTCGCGCGCTCTTCCATCCCGCGTAGTCCGTAACGCTCGTCGTCGCGCACCGCTGGGTCGAACCCCGTTCCGTCGTCGCGAATCCGCAGCGTCACGTGCGCGTCGCCGCCTTCGAGCTCCACCTCGATGCGCGACGCCTTGGCGTGCAGGCGCGCGTTGGCAAGCGCTTCGGACGCGATGCGGAACAGCTCGCCTTCGACATCATACGGCAGCGCGGTCGTGCCACGCTCGTGCAGCGTCACGCGCATCCCGGTCTCCGACGTGAGCCGGCGCGCGAGGGCGCCCAGCGCCGCCGCCAGCGGCCGCCCCTCGAGCGGATCGGCGCGCAGCGTGAGCACGGACGCGCGCGCCTGCGCCATCGATGCGCGCGCGACGTCCAGCGCGGTGGCGACGCGCAGCGACGCCGGCGAATCTTTCGGCAGGTCGCGCAGCGCGCTCTCGAGCTGCAGCGCGATCGCGGTGAGATCTTGCGCGAGCGTGTCGTGGATCTCGCGCGCCAGACGCGTACGCTCCGCCGAGCGCGCGGCGCTCGACTCTTCTTCCGCCAGCCGCCCGCGCTCCACGGCGAGTCCGATCTGCGCGCCCGCCACCGACAGCAATCGCAAGTCGCCCTCCGAGAGCCGGCGCGGCACCGGCGGGCAGACGTTCATGATCCCCAGGCGCCGCTCACCGAAACGCAGCGCAACCGACGCGTGCGATTGCAGGCCGCCGGTGAGCGCGTCGCCGCCTTCGCGTGCGCCGCGCCGCAACCGCGAGCACGCGATGATGTCGACGTTTTTTGAATCGAAGTCACCATCGACGAACGACTCCATGCACCAGCACAAATCGCCGGTCATCTGCACCGGCTCGCGCAGATACGGCGGGAGCTCGTGCGCAGCCGCGAGATAGAAGCGTTCGCTCTCGGGATCGAGGATCCAGATCCAGCCCGCCGCGAGATCGAGCGCGCGCACGATCTCCCGCAAAGCGGCTTCGAGCGCCCGCTCGACGTCGGTCGCCGTCAGCGCGCTCGCGATCGCGTCGAACAGCGCAACGTCACGCTCGTGCACCGTGGTGATGTGCCCGCCCGGCCGAGCGGCACCTTTTCACGGGGCGAGAAGGTTTTCAGCAAGCGGGCACCTGGAAATAGGCCGTTCATGGACACGCACGGTCTCGAATATGCCTTCGTCCGCTCCACCGAGGCCGCGGCCATCGCCGCGGGGCGGCTCGTGGGGCTCGGCGACAAGAACGCCGTGGACGGGGCGGCCGTCGAGGCGATGCGCACGGCGTTGCGCGACGCGGCGCTCGCCGGCATCGTCGTGATCGGCGAGGGCGAAAAAGACGAAGCGCCGATGCTCTACCACGGCGAGGAGATCGGCAACGGCAACGGGCCGTCTCTGGACGTCGCGGTCGACCCGATCGACGGCACGACCCTCGCCTCGCGCGGCGGTCCGGGCGCGATCTCGGTAATCGCCGCCGCGCCGCGCGGAACGCTTTTTCGCACGCGCGTGCCGTACATGGACAAGCTTGTCACGGGCCCGGCCGGGCGCGGCATCGTGTCGATCGACCTTCCCCTCGAAGAGAACCTGCGTCTGCTGGCGCGCGCGAAAGGCCGCGAAGTGTCGGACCTCACGGTCGCGCTGCTCGACCGCCCGCGCAACGAGCCGCTGATGAAGCAGGTGCGCGCCGCCGGCGCGCGCGTGCGCGTGTTCGGCGACGGCGACGTCGCGAACTCGGTGTATGCCGTGCTCGAGGAACGCGCGAACGTCGACGTGCTCGCCGGCATCGGCGGCTCACCCGAAGGCGTGATCGCGGCGTGCGCCGCGCGTGCGCTGGGCGGCGAAATGCAAGGACGATTGTGGCCGCGCAACGAGGCGGACGAAGAGATCGCGCACGAGGAAGGCCACGAGATCACCAAGACGCTGACGCTCGACGATCTCTGCGCGAGCGACGACGCGCTGTTCGCGGCGACCGGCGTCACCGACGGCGAGTTCTTGACCGGCGTGCGCTACCGCAAGGGTTCCGCGTTCACGCAGTCCATCGTGATTTCGACGTACACGCGTTCGGTGCGCACGATTGATGCGCGCCACGAGCTGCGGCCGCGCGATCTGCGCTTGCAGCCGCTCGAAGCACCGCGCACCTCGCCCGCGCGATAAAGGAAGAGCTCCGCAGCGCGTTGGCGACGGAGCTCTTCGGCTTAACGGAAAACCGCGATCCGCTTAATGGCGGTCGTGATCTCGATCGTGGTTCTTCTTGTGCTTCCAGCCTTTGTGCTTGCCGGGATTGTTCGTGTTCGCGTAGTTGTTGGGGATCCACTGACCGTTCGCCCAGTGGTAGCCCGGGCGTGCGGCGCGGTGGACTCGGCGGTCGTCGCGATCGCGATCGCCGGCGATGTGACGGTGAGCTTTCGGGTGATGATCGTCGGCATCGGCGAGCGCGGGGCGCGAGCTTTGCAGCATCGCGAGCGAGCTCGACACGGCGAAAGCCGCCGTGACGGCGACCATGGTGAGTCGTCTGGTGAGCATTGTTCCTCCTGGATGAATGCGATTGAGGACGGGATGAATGATACCCACCGAACGTCGAAGCGGACGGCTGCGTTCGCAGCCGTCC
>JAXDMA010000192.1:0-4198 GCA_034666305.1 Vulcanimicrobiota bacterium | reverse complement strand
CGGCCGTGACGAGCTCGTCCTCGAGCACGCGCCGCGCCTGTTCGAAGAGCCGCTGCATCACCAGGCCGCCGGCCGCGCCGGGGGCTGCGGCCAGCACGCCGTCTTCGCCGAACACGAGCGCGCGCTGAGCGCCGGCGAGCGGCCGGGCGAGGGACAGAATCGCGCGCAGCCGCTGCTCCGGATGCGTAATGTGCTCGAGCGCGCGCGTCCATGCGCGCGCGAGGTCGCGCGGCCGGCGCGAATCGCGTTCGTCGCCGGCAACTCGAAGTCGATGGTGTCCCACGAAATTGCTCTCAGCCTACCGCGCGCGGCCCGCTTGCGTGACCTCCCACGGCGGGTAGTTTTCGACCGCGCATAGCACTAGACGTGCTCGTATGGACAAAGTCGTCGCTTCTTTCGCGGAGGCAGTCAAAGACATACCGCACGGCGCATCGCTCGCGGTGGGCGGCTTCGGCCTCAACGGCATCCCGCACAACGCGATCGCCGCGCTGCTCGATAGCGGCGCCTCCGGGCTCGCGATCGTGTCGAACAACTGCGGCGTCGACGGCTGGGGTCTGGGCGTGCTGCTCGACGCGAAGCGCATCCGCCGCATCACGGCGTCGTACGTCGGCGAGAACAAAGAGTTCGAGCGGCAATATCTGTCGGGCGAGCTCGAGGTGGAGCTCACGCCGCAAGGCACCCTCGCCGAACGGCTGCGCGCCGGCGGCTGCGGCATCCCCGGCTTCTACACGCCGGCCGGCGTCGGCACGCAAGTGGCCGACGGCGGATTGCCGTGGCGCTACAACGCCGACGGCTCGATCGCGCTCGCTTCGCCGAAAAAAGACGTGCGCGGCTTCGGCGGGCGTGACTACGTGCTGGAGGGGGGGATCGTCACCGACTTCGCGCTGGTGCGCGCGAGCATCGGCGACCGCCACGGCAACTTGATCTTCCACAAGGCGACGCGCAACTTCAACCCGCTGTGCGCGATGGCCGGCAAGATCACGATCGCGGAAGTCGAGCAGCTCGTCGAGCCCGGTGAGATCGATCCGGAACAGGTTCATCTGCCGGGCATCTTCGTGCAGCGCATCGTGCAGGCCGGCGCCGCGGGCAAACGCATCGAGCGCGTCACGACGCGCAAGCGCGACGGAGGGAGCTGACATGGCACTCACGCGAACGCAGCTCGCGGCCCGGGTCGCGCAAGAGCTCAGCGACGGCCAATACGTCAACCTCGGCATCGGTCTGCCCACGCTCATCCCGAACTACGTCGCGCCGGGCATCACCGTCGTTCTGCAAAGCGAGAACGGCATTCTCGGCATGGGCCCGTATCCGTTCGAGGGCGAGGAAGATCCCGATCTGATCAACGCGGGCAAAGAGACGGTGACCGTGCTGCCGGGCGCGTCGTTCTTCGACTCGGCCACGTCATTCGGCATGATCCGCGGCGGACACATCGACGTCGCGGTGCTCGGCGCGATGCAAGTCGCGCAAAACGGCGACCTCGCGAACTGGATCATCCCCGGCAAGATGGTGAAGGGCATGGGCGGCGCGATGGACCTCGTGCACGGCGCGAAGCGCGTCATCGTAATGATGGAACACACCGCCAAAGGCGGCGCGCACAAGATTCTGCGCGATTGCACGCTGCCGCTGACGGGGCAGCGTGTCGTGCACCAGATCATGACGGACTTGGCGACGATCGACGTCACGCCGGAGGGTTTGGTGCTGCGCGAGCTCGCGCCAGGCGTCAGCCTCGACGACGTGAAAGCCGCCACCGGCGCGGCTTTCGACGTGCCGCAAGAACCCGCGGTGATGCGGATTCCAGCTAGCGTCTGAACTATTTCGACGGTGCCGGTGTTGCGAGCGTCGCTCCGGTGTCGCAGAACGACGTGAGGGCGCGCTGCGCTTCGGTATCGCCGGGCGCGCTCTCCGGGCGCGTGTAGCTGTACAGGTAGCTTGCGCCGTGGTGGTAACCGGCGACCATTTCGACCAGTTGCGGACCCTTGTCCGCGGATTTGCGCCAGCGCGTTCGATGAACGCGCTGAGCGCCGCACGTCTCGTCGCCTTCGGACAGCAGGGTCATGCCGTCCTTCGTTTGATTCGGCGTCAGGAACATTGCACCGATGCGCGCGGACACCGCGACCGCGATTCCGATTACGGTGGCATCACCGCTTGGCGACGTGAAGCCGCCGACACCGGGGTTCCCCGGTGAGGACATTCCGATCGACTTCCACCCTGCGGGCGCGCGGATCGCGTAGATTTGCTGGTCGCACAACGTCGACAACGCGTCGACCGCGTCGGAGCGGTCGGCGACGTCGGGCGGACGCGCGTAGCTCACGTCGCCCAGCAGTGAGCCGACGTCGACGAGCACGTGGCGGATGATCATCGGGTGCCCGGGCGTGCGGTCGGACCGGTAGGTATAGGTGAAGGCCGGCACGTCGCCGCACGTCGACGCCGGGCCGGACTCCAGCAGCGTCACGCCCGGGATGTTCTTCATCGCCTCCACGTTGGCCGGGCCGTACTCCGCCGCCGGCCGGCTCTCGCGCGTCACGCTGAGCACGATGGAGTGGACGGCGCCGCCGTCGCGCACCACCCAGTCTTTCCAAACGCCCGGCCGTTCGTTCGGCCGCGTCGAGTCGGTCCAGTCTTTCGGCGGTGCGAAGTTCAGCCGCAGGTTTCCCGACTGCGCGCCTGCGAGCGGCGGAAGCACGGCAGCGAAAGCGGCCAGAAGGACGGCGGCGACCCGGGCGCAGCGGTAGTTCATACCGGCCGGGATATCGGCGGCGGGGGGCGCGGACCTCCCGGGGCGGCGTGTGAACGGCGTCGAAACGGCTGAAGCTATGTCGATCGCACCTCCCCGCCCCGATATCTCAGACGAAGAGGCGATGATCCTCGACGTCGTGCGCCAGCTCGTCAAGGAGCGCGTCGAACCGCGTGCCGCGGAGATCGACGCGAACGGGGAGTTCGCGTGGGACATCAAGGATCTGTTCGCCGAGAACGATCTGCTCGGGATCCCGGTGCCGGCCGAGTACGGAGGCTTGGGCGGCTCGTTCGTCACGTACGTCAAAGTCGTCGAGGAAGTGGCCAAGGCGTGCGCATCGTCCGCGCTGCTGATCGCAGTGCAGGAGCTCGGCGCGCTGCCGATCATGATCGGCGGCACCGACGCGCAGAAGCGCCGCTGGCTGCCCGATCTCGCGAGCGGCAAGAAGCTCGCGGCGTACGCGCTCACCGAGCCCGGCTCCGGCTCGGACGCCGCCGGTTCGATGCGCATGCGCGCGGTGCGCGACGGTGACGACTACGTGCTCGACGGCACGAAGATTTGGATCACAAACGGCAGCGTCGCCGACGTCGTGACGGTGTTCGCGGTCAACGATGCGTCCAAAGGACCCAACGGCATCAGCGCGTTCGTCGTGGAGAAGGGCACGCCGGGATTCAACGTCGGCAAGCTCGAGAAAAAGATGGGGATTCGCGGGTCACCGACGGTCGAGTTAGCGTTCGAAAACTGCCGCGTCCCCGCGGCGAACATGCTCGGCGAGGAAGGCCAAGGCTTCAAGATCGCGATGAAAGTGCTCGACAAGTCGCGCCCCGGCATCGCGGCGCAGGCGCTGGGCATCGCGCAAGGCGCGTTAGATTACGCGACGGACTACACGAAGCAGCGCGTCGCGTTCGGCAAGCCGATCTCGCAGCAGCAAGGCTTGCAGTTCATGCTCGCCGACATGAAGACCGAAGTCGAGGCGGCCCGGCTGTTGTTGTACGAAGCGGCGCGCAAGTGCGACGAGAACGCGTCCGACGTGACGACGTGGGCGGCGATGGCGAAGCTCAAGTGCGGCGACGTCGCGATGAGCGTCACCGTCGACGCGGTCCAGCTCCTGGGCGGCTACGGCTACTCCACGGAGTATCCCGTCGAGCGGATGATGCGCGACGCCAAGATCACGCAGATCTACGAAGGCACGCAGCAGATTCAGCGCATCGTGATCGCGCGGTCCATGGTCGGCAAGTGGAGCCCGCCGAAATCCTGAAAGGGTACAAGCCGTAGCGTGAACCCCACCGAGGCGGCGAGCCTCCCGAAAGTTCGTCTGAGCCGCGCGCAGTTGGCGCGCATGGCGATCGTCGGCGTGCTCGTCGTGTTCGCGCTCGCGCGCCCGCTCGGGGACTTCGTGCGCATCGTCTACCCGCTCAGCTACTTCGGCTATTCGACCGACGGCGACGCGATCGTCACGCGCGCGCC
>JAXDMA010000191.1:0-5106 GCA_034666305.1 Vulcanimicrobiota bacterium | reverse complement strand
TTCACGCCGTGGGGGCGGCCGTCGCCGACGCCGACACCGATCTGCGCGGCAGCTTCCGCTTCACGGCGCCCGCGGGGGCGTATCGCGTCACGATCACCGCTCCGGGTTATGCGGTGGCCGAGACCGACGTCGTGGTGCACGCGGGCGAGCTGCTCGACGTCACGCTCGAACCGCTGGGTTCGGGGCGGCTGCGGGAAATCGGGCGCGTCGTCGTGGACGGCCGGCTGGCCGTTCCGCGCAGCACCGTGCCGGCGCGCGAGATCACGCGGCTGGACCTCGACGCGAACGGTTACAACCGCGTCCTCGACGCGCTCGCGACAATTCCGTCGGTGACGCTGACGCGGCCCGACGCGGGAACAGCGAGCGCGACGGCGGTTGTGTCGTTGCGCGGGCCCGATCCCTCCGAGACGCGCATCGCGCTCGACGGGCAGCTGCTCAACAATGCGAACACGGGCGATTTGGATCTCGCGTCGTTCCCGAGCTCCGTGCTGTCGGCGATCGACGTGAGCGAAGGTCTCGGCGCGGAAGACTCGCGCGGTGCGGACACGATCGGCGGCGAGATCAACCTCATCTCGCTGCGCCCCACCGCGACGCCGCAGCGCATGCTGCGTCTGTCGGCCGGCTCGTTCGGCACGACGTCCGCGGAGATCAACGCGACGGGGCGGCTCACGCGCTTCGGATATGCGCTCGCGCTCGGGAGCGCGCATTCCGGCGGCTACGTACACGATTATCCGGTCACGCTCGAAGTGCCCGACGGCAGCGGCGGCACGACCAGCGTGGCGACCCGAATCGGTTCCGCGACGTCGGTCGCCACGTCGCTCGTGAACCTGAGCTACGATCTCTCGCAGCGCTCGACGCTGCGCCTGCGCTCGCTGAGCATCAACAGCGTGCGTGACGAAGGCGCGGCACAGACCGCGCCGGTCGATCCGGCCGTCGATGCACCGGGCTCCGCGTTCGTCGGCAGCGGCCCGGAGACGTCCGCGCAGAGCATTCGCGCGACGCTCGCGAGCCTCACGATGCCGCTGGGCTCGGGCACGCTCGCGATCAGCAGCGGCTTGTCGAGCAACGCCACGGCGGTGACGCGCACGCTGACCGATGCGGGCGCATTCTCGCCGTACGACGTGTCGCTGGTGGACCGGCTCGGGACGACCACCGCGGAGTGGACGCGCGCCGTGGGTACGACCACGCTTGCGCTCGGGGCGCAGGCGCGTTCGGAGACGCTGACGTCGCCGGATCAATTCGAACGGACGTTGCACGAGACGGGCACGCAAGTGTGGCTGCGAGCCGGAACGGACCTCAGCCCGCGGTTGCGGCTCGCGGCCAGCGTCGTGTCCGCGCACTGGTCGACGTTCGGCACGAGCACCGACGGCCGGATCGGGCTCGCGCTCGACGACGGGCACAACGGCACGGTCCGGTTCGCGGTGGGCACCGGATTCCGCGCGCCGCTGCTCGCGGAGCTCTACACGCTGCCCGTGACCAGCCTCTCACCCGACGTGAACTGCGTCGGCGCCAACGGCAACGCGAACGAACGCGCCGAGCACGCGACGGAGTACGAGCTGGGTTACGGCAAGCGCTTCGGCGCGACGACGGTCGACGCGACGTTGTACCGTACGAACTTGCGCGATCCGATCGAAAACTTCTACCCGCTCGGCACGACGTGCCCGCTCGACGCGTTCGGCAATCCGATCAGTACCGTCGTCGCGCAGTCGTTTCCGGTCAACGTCGGCACCGTGGTGTACCAAGGCGGCACGCTGCGGCTCGCGCACCGCTTCGGCGCGTGGTTCGCCACGGCGGAGTACGGCGTGAACGCCGCATATCCGACATCGCTCCCCGACGTCGTCGCGGCGAATCCGACGTCGGGATCGGACCTCGTCGTCGGGCAGCAGTTCGGCAACATCCCGCTCCAGACGTTCGCGCTCGGCGTGCGCTACGCGCGCAACGGCGTGCACGGCGCCGCGAACCTCACCGCGAAGAGTGCGAACAACGAGCTCGCGCAGGGACGGTTCGCGACGGTGAGCGCCGCGGTGGGCAAGTCGTGGAAGCACATGGACCTCACGCTGGCCGGCATGAACCTCACCAACGCGGTGCGCGGGCGTTTCACGCGGCTCGGACTCGGTACGCCGTATCCCACGCCGTTCGGCCTCCAGCCGCGCGACGCGCTCGTGCTCGAGCCGGCGTCGTTCCGCGTGATCCTCACGCTGCGCTGAGCGTGGACGGCGACAACCTCGTTCGGCTCGCGGTTCCGGTCGGTCCGGACGATCACGTCCGCGGCCCCGCGGATGCGCCCGTGACGCTCGTCGAGTACGGCGATTTCGAGTGCCCGTACTGCGGCGTCGCATATTCGGTGGTGAAAGCGCTGGAGAAGGAGTACGCGGGCAAGTTGCGCGTGGCGTTCCGCAGCTTTCCGCTCCAGCAGCACCGCCACGCGCAAACTGCGGCCGAAGCGGCCGAGTTCGCGGCCGACCACGGCAAATTCTGGGAGCTGCACGACAATCTCTTCGAGCACCAGCGCGCGCTCGACGAGGCGCATCTGCTCGGCTACGTGCGCGCGCTCGGCCTCGACGACGCAGCGCTCGCGCAAGCGCTGCGCGACCACACGTATGCGGGCATCGTCGACGACGTCAAGCAGGGCGGCGAGGACAGCGGGATTCCGGGAACGCCCGCATTCTTCCTCAACGGCGTGCTGTTCGAAGACGACCCGACGCACGCCAACTTCGCGCACGCGATCGATTGGCTCTTGGAACACGGCGATGCCGGTTGACGTGCAGCGCGTGCGGCGCGCCGACGCGGCGGAGCTGATCGCCGCGAACCGCGATAGTGTTGCCTACCATGCGCCGTGGGTCACGGGTTTCACCGATCAGGCCGGGTTCGATGCGTGGTTCGCGCGCGGCATCACCGGCGCGAACGTGTCGCTCGTCGCGCGCGAGCGCTCCGGCGGTGCGGTCGCCGGCGTGGTGAACCTCAACGAGATCGTGCTCGGCGCGTTTCGCAGCGCGTACTTGAGCTATTGGGGCTACGCGGGGTTCGGCGGGCGCGGCCTCATGACGCAAGCGTTGCGCGAAACCGTGCGCTACGCGTTCGACGAACTTGGGTTGCATCGCCTCGAAGCGAGCATCCAGCCGGGCAATACGCGATCCATCGCGCTCGTGCAGCGCGCCGGTTTTTCGAAGGAAGGCTTTTCGCCGAAGCTCTTGTTCATCGACGGCGCTTGGCGCGACCACGAGCAGTGGGCGCTCCTCGCCGAAGCGCCTTCTTCGTAACGGTGTCCGCGGCGCTGCGCGCCGGGAACGACCAGAAATCGCCGGGCGCGAACGTGTCGCCTTCGAAGCAAATGTCGATTCCGTTGCCGAGCGAGATCCACGAGCCGGCCTGCACCGGCTCGGCCTGTGATGTGGTGTCGCGCTCGCCGTCGCGCGACCAGCGGAACGTCGCGCCGCTCGCCGGGCCGCCGCGTTCGATGACGACGCGATACGACACGTTCTCCAGCCCGGTGTACCCGTTTCGCACGGTCATCCATGGCGGGGTTGCCCGCTTTCGCCGCGCGCGGCGGCGCAGACCGCGCACCGTCGCGAGGAGCGCGAACGCGAAGAGACCGGTGGCGATGCGGACGATCATGCTACCTCGGTGGTGACGAACGGCAAGTTCGGGTCGGCGACGAGCGTGCGCGGGTCGACGCGCGCCACGCCCGCCCGGCGTTCGGCGGCGGCGGCGATCATCGCGGCGTTGTCGGTGCAGAAGCGGCGTTCGGGGACGAATGCGGGGACGCCGCGTTTCTTGCCGAGCTCGAGAAACGCCGATTGCAGCGCGCCGTTCGCGGCGACGCCGCCGCTCAGCACGAGCGCGCGATAGTCGCCCTCGTCGAGCGCGCGCGCCACGCGATCGAGGAGCACGTCGATCACGGCCGCTTGAAACGATGCCGCGACGTCCTCGCGGCGCGCGTCCTTGCCGGCGCCGGATTCCAAAAAATACCGCACGGACGTCTTCAGGCCCGAGAAGCTCATGTCGAGCGTGCCCGCATCGGGCCGGTGGCGCGGGAACGCGAACGCTCTCGGATCGCCGTCGCGCGCGAGCGCTTCGAGCGCGGGTCCGCCAGGAAAACCGAGTCCGAGCAGCCGCGCGGTCTTGTCGTAGGCTTCGCCGGCGGCATCGTCGCGCGTCTTTCCGATCACGCGCAACGCGACGGGCGAACGCACCTCGACGAGCTGCGTGTGGCCGCCCGAGACGAGCAGCGCGAGAAACGGGTACGGCGGCGGCTCGTCGCGCTCGAGGAACGCCGCGAACAGGTGTCCGTGCAAATGGTTCACCGCGTAGAGGGGCAGGCCGGTCGCGAACGCGAGCGCCTTGGCCGCCGCGACGCCGACGACCAGGCTGCCGATGAGTCCCGGGCCCGACGTCACCGCGATGCCGTCGAGCGCGGCGAGCCCGACGCCGGCGCGCGTCAGCGCGTCGTCCACCGCCGCGGACAGCAGCGCGGCATGGCGCCGCGATGCGATCTCGGGGACGATGCCGCCGTACTTCGCGTGGAACTCGTCTTGGTTGGTCGACACGTTGGAAAGGACGCGCACGCCGTCTCGAACGACCGCCGTGGCCGTGTCGTCGCAGGACGTCTCGATCCCCAGCAGCAGCACCTCCGATGGGACTCGTAGCGCCCAGCCGGCGGTTGCGCTATGGTGCTCGGGTGCGGCTGGATCCACGCTACCTCGCCGTCGCCGCCTGCGGCGGCCGCGCGTTCCTCGACATGTACGCCACGCAGCCGCTGCTGCCGGATCTGCGCGCGGAGTTCCACACCGGCGAGGCGGCGGTCGGGGCGACGATCTCCGTCCTGACGTTCGCGTGCGCGCTGGCGGCGCCGTTCGTCGGCCCGCTGGCCGACGCGATCGGCCGCAAGCGCGTGATCGTCAGCGCGATCCTCGGCCTTGCGCTGGTCACGTTCGCGGCCGCGAGCGCGACGACGCTCCATGCGCTGCTCGTGTGGCGCTTCGTGCAAGGGCTGTTCATGCCGGCCGTGTTCGCGGTGACGCTCGCGTACATCGCCGAGGAATTTCCG
Organism: Vulcanimicrobiota bacterium; assembly: GCA_034666305.1. Classification (GTDB taxonomy): domain Bacteria; phylum Vulcanimicrobiota; class Vulcanimicrobiia; order Vulcanimicrobiales; family Vulcanimicrobiaceae; genus Vulcanimicrobium. The sequence continues at coordinate 59 of JAXDMA010000191.1, read as the reverse complement.
GCGGAAGTCGGCGGACGCGCGGTCGGGGCATACATCGCCGGCAACGTCTTCGGCGGATT
>JAXDMA010000190.1:0-6357 GCA_034666305.1 Vulcanimicrobiota bacterium | reverse complement strand
ACCCAGCGCACCACGAGCTGCACGGCGAACGTCTCGAGCGTCCAGAACGCGACGCAGTTCATCAAGAAGTTCAGCATGAAGTTGACGAAGTAGCCCAGCAGGAAGCTCAGCGCGAACGCGGCGAGGACGTGCGCCGGCGGCACGTTCGTCGACGAACACGCGGACGGTGACCAGTCGGTGATCGTCGCGAACATGGACGAGACCACGACGCGCATCCAGCTCACGACCAAGCACGGCAAATAGGGTTGCTCGTGTCAGGGTGACATGGACCGCGGTCAGCCACCCTGCACGACGACGCGGCGCTGCGCCGCGCGCCACACCAGCGCCGACAGCAGTGCGAACGCGGCGGCCCAGCCGACCTGGGCCGCCATCGCGCCCAGATAACCCGAGGGCGGGATCTTCCCGAGATAGATCAGCAGCGGCGTCGAGTAGATCGCGGCGAACGGCAGCGCAAGCACGATCTTCTGCAACAGGCCGGGGAAGAAGATCAGCGGCACGATCTGGCCGCTGAGCAGGTCGCTGACCCAACGCACCACGAGCTGGATCGCGAACGTCTCGAGCGTCCAAAAAGCCACGCAGTTCATCAAGAAGTTGAGCATGAAGTTGACGAGGTAGCCGAGCAGGAAGCTGAGCGCGAACGCGGCGAGGACGTGCGCGGGCGGCACGTCGATGCGCACGATGAACAGCGAGAGCAGCAGCGCCGGCACGATCAGCACGGCGTGCAGCAGCGTCATCCCGACGCCGTCGCTGAAGAAGTACAGCGGCAGGCTGATCGGCTTCATCAGGTCGGTCGCGATCGTGCCTTCGCGGATCTTGTCGCGGATGGCGCGCGTCCCGTCGATCTCGAGCACCAGCGACATCAGCAGCGCGACGCACGTATAGGTCAGGATCGCGTGGAGCGGGACGCCGGCCGGCGCGGCGTTCTGGGCGTAGAGCGCGACCCACACCATCTTCATCAAGTAGAGCCGCACCATGAGCGACCCCACGTTGGTGAAGACTTCCATCCGGTAGGTCGCTTCGCGCGAGAACGCCTTCGCCGCGAAGGCGAGGTACGGTGCGAGGAGGTCGGCAAGGGAACGCCGCGGGTGCTCGAAGCGTATTACTGACATGCTAGCAGCCGTCGTGCTCCTCGCGCTTACCGGCGCGACGTTTCAACCCGTGACCGCCGCGACCACCGCGCAGCCACCGCAGGTGTTCGTGCGCGACGCCAGCGCCCAGGCGCAGACGGGCGACAACCCGCACGAGTACGGGATTCGCCCGCCCGCCGACAACGATTCCGACGCCGCGGTGCTCTACAATGCTCGCGGCGAGTCCATCCATACGGGCCTGGGCAGTTGGCGGACCGCCCTGGGCACCGCGACGTTCGAGCCCGGTCAGCGGACGACGAAGGTGCACGCGTCGTTCCAGCGCCTGATCCCGCTGGGTCATTACAGCCTGTTCGTGCGCCAGCTCGCGGGCCGCACCGGCGCGGCGTTCACGCCGCTCGACCTCGTCGGCGTCGGGAACAACTTCATCGCGGACGGTCAAGGCACGGGCGACATCACCGTGAACTCGCCGCTGGAAATGCCCAGCGGCTCGCAGCTCGTGCTCGTGTATCACAGCGACGGCGCGGACCATCAGTCGTCGATCGGCGTGCTGGGAACGAACGCGCACCCGCAGCTCATCACGCGGGTGCCATAGCCTCGCTGTAGCCTTCGAGGTAGATCCGCCGGATGATCGATTCGAGCTCCGGCTCCTCGATCGAGAGGTCGCGCACGCAGTAGGCGTCCGCGACCCGGCGGATGACCACTTCCGCGGACACCGTGCGGCGGTCGAAGCGCAGCCGCACGACGTCGCCCTCGCGTGACTCGAGCTCGGCGCCTTGCACGACCACCTCCGGCGTCGGCTCGGCGAACGTGACCACCAGCGTGCGGTGCGTGCCGTAGCGGTCGCGCAGCGCGTCGATCTCGCCGTCGTACACCAGCGTTCCCTTGTCGATCAGCACGATGCGCCGGCAGAGCCGTTCGACGTCGGCGAGATCGTGCGTCGTGAGGATGAACGTGGTGCCGCGCTCGCGGTTCACGCGCCCGATGAACTCGCGGATCGCCTCTTTCGCGACGACGTCGAGACCGATCGTCGGCTCGTCGAGGAACACCACGGGCGGATCGTGCAGCATCGCCGCCGCGAAGTCGCCGCGCATTCGTTGCCCCAGCGAAAGCTGGCGCACGGGGGTGCGCAGAAACGAGCTCATGTCGAGCGTCTCGGTGAAGTGGTCGAGGTTGGCGCGATACCGCGCCGCGGGGATGCCGTAGATCGCACGCAGCAGCTCGAACGACTCGATGAGCGGCAGATCCCAGTACAGCTGCGAGCGCTGCCCGAACACGACGCCGATGTTGCGCGCGTTTTTCTGGCGCTGTTCGTACGGCACGAGCCCGGCGACGTTCACCGTGCCCGACGTCGGGACGAGGATACCGGTGAGCATCTTGATCGTCGTCGACTTGCCCGCGCCGTTGGGTCCGATGTAGCCCACCAGCTCGCCCTCGTCGAGCGCCATCGTGATGCCTTCGACCGCGATCTTGTCCTCGTAGTCGCGCGAGAACAGCGTGCGCAGCGTGCCCGCCACCCCGGGCCGGCGAACGAGCGACCGGAACACCTTGCGGAGCTCGTGCGTCTCGATGATGGGCATCGCCGTCCGTCTTCGGCGCGGGTCTGCAGAGCCCGTTCCGTGAACGCACGCTCTCGGAGACGCGACGATGCCGAAGAAGAAGCTGCGAAAGAAAACCATGAAGGACGAGCCCCCGCCGGTGCTCGGCCGCTTGGGCGCGGAGCAGTGGATCGCCGTGCGGCAGAAGAGCGGCGCCGGACCGATGGAACCCAAACCGCGCCGCGGAACGCGCACGCAGCGCGAGCGCGAGGCCATCGAGCGCGAGGCCGGCGGCGCAGCGGAGAAGGACGTCTGAACGCCGTACCCGACGCGCTGGCGCACGCGCTGCGTGACGCCGCGTTCGTCGTCGTGCAAGCGCCCGCGGGCTATGGCAAGACGACCAGCGTACACGCGGCGCTGGCCGGTGCGACCGACGTCGCGTGGTACGACGCGCAGCCGTGGGAAGCCGATGCGTTCGCTGCCGCGCTGCTGGCGCGCGTACGTATCGTGCGGCCTGATGTCGGGCGGCTCACGCTCGCGCTCGCCGAGCACGAAACCGATTTCGAACGCCTCGGCGCCGCGTTCGCCGAAGAGCTGACGCACGTCGACGCGCCGTTGCGCATCGTAATCGACGATGCGCACGTGCTGGGCGCGTCATTCGCCGCGTTCGCGCGCAGCCTCGCGCGGCGGCTGCCGCACGCGGTGCGGCTCGTGCTGCTCGCGCGCGTCCCGCTCGACGTCGGGCTGCCTGAAGCCGTTGCCGGCGGACGCGGCGCGCTCGTCGATGCGAACGCGCTGCGGTTCGACGTGCCGCGAACGTACGCGTTGGCGCGTTCGCTGGGCGTCGCGCTCGACGAGACGCGCGCGGCTGCGCTGCTGCGGCGCACGGAAGGGTGGCCGATCGCCGTCGCGCTCGCGTTACGCGCACCCGACGCATCCGACGTGCTGCTCGACGAGCTCGTTACGCACCGCGTCGACGCGCTCGATGTGGAAGATCGCGCGTTGCTCGAGACGATCGTCGCGTACGAGACGGTCGAACCCGACGTCGTCGCGCCCGGCGATGCCGCGTTCGCAGAGCGCATTGCGATGCAGGCCGAAGATGCGACGCTGGTCGCGCCGTTGCGCACCGGATTTCGCGTTCACCCGCTTGTGCGCGAAGCGCTGACGCGGCGCGTCGGCGATCGCGCCCTCGCGGCGCAGCACGCTGCGGCGGCGCAAGCGTATGCGCGGGCCGGCCGGCTGCGTCCGGCGATGTTCCATCTCGACCGCGCGCACGACGGCGGGGCCGATGCCGCGTTCCTGCGCGTCCATGCGCCGGCCGCGATCGCGTCGGGCCTCGTCGACGGAGTGCGCGGTGCGCTCGCACGCGTGCGCGCATCGCGCGCCGGCGAACCGGCGCTGATCCACCTGGTCGAAGGGCTGTTGGCAAAATCGCGCGGGGACGACGGCCGGGCGTCGTTCGCGCAAGCCGCGCGCGAAGCCGATGCGTGCGACGACGCCGCGCTCGCGTTCGAGGCGCGGCTGCAAGGCGTCGAAGGCGACTTGGCGCGCAGCGAGCCCGTATCGCCGGAGCGCATCGACGACTTGCTGGCGCGAGCACCGGCGCACGGCGCCGCCGCGCTCGGCAAGGCCATCGTCCGCGCGGGTTGGGCCGATGCGCTGGGCGGCCGATTCGCGCACGCGCTCGCGCGCCTCGACACGCTGGTCGACGCCGGGAATCCCACCGTGCTCGCCGACGTCGCGCCGCTCGCTGCGTACGCTCATCTCGCGCTGGGCGACTTCGAGGCGGCGGAGAACCACGCCAACGCGCTGATCGAGACGTGGTCCGGCAGCGACGACCTCGTGCGCTATTTCGGCGCGCTCGTATGGGCGGCGCGCTTCGCGCTGCTGCGCGGCGAGACGACCTCCGCGTACGAGCTGTCGCGCGAGGCCGAACGCGTCGCGCGACCGTTCGCGCTGCGCGCGCAGGCCGCGTCGCTGCACGCGGCGCTGGCCGAGGCGTCGCTGCACGTCGGCGATACGACGCTGGCTCGCCGCGAGGCGCGTGCCGCGCTGCGCTCCGCCGACGCGGCGTGGTACGCGCGCGACGCGCAGCGCACGCGAGCGCTCGCGTCGCGTATTCTTGCACGCGCCGACGCGCTCGACGGCGATTTGCTCTCGGCGCTCGCCGCCAGCGGCGACGACGATCCGCTCGCGCGCGCCGACGCGGCGACGTTCGCGGCGCTCGCCAACGCTGCCGACGCGCCCGCGCGACGCGAGCGCGCGCGCGCCGCGGTCTCGGCCGCGACGCCGGTCGACGGCGCCGACGCGGTCGCGCTGTGGGCGGCGGCGGAGACGCTCGATCTGCTGGACGCCCTCGCCGGCCGCGACGTCGAGACGCCGCTGCGCAGCGCACCGTTCGACGGCTTGATCGCGCGCCGCGCCGAACCGTTCCGCCTCGCTGCGCTGGGCGCGGAGCTGCGCGGCATCGCGCGCGGTACGCGGCAGGCCGCCGACTACGATGCGGCGTTCGAGCGGGCGACGCAGGCCGGCCCGCGCTTCGAGACGCACGTGGCCGCGCGCCTCGCGGCGCCGTATCTGCGCGGCCGTGACGCCCCACCCCGAGCCGACGCGCAGCTCGAGCCGCTGACCGCCCGCGAGCGCGAGATCCTCGAGCTGCTCGCCGCCGGGCTCACCAACCGCGAGATCGCCCAGCGCCTGGTGGTGTCGGCGCGGACGGTCGAAACGCACGTGGCCCGCGTGACCGGCAAGCTCGGGGTCAACTCGCGCGCCCGCGCGGTCGCCCGGGCCGTCGCGCTGGGGATCGTCGCGCCGCCCGCCGCGGCGATCTAAGACCCTGCGGCCCAAGGCGAGGGGAATCATCGGCGCCGCGCGAGAGTACCACACCCTGTGACCCGGCGCCGCGCGAAAACCCCGATCTTCCTGACGGTCGCCGCGCTCGGCGTCGTGTTCGGCGACATCGGCACCAGCCCGCTGTACACGCTCAAGCTGTGCCTCGGTCTGGCCGGCTCCAAGGGCGGCCTCGCCGACGTGCTCGGCATCTGCTCGTTGCTGTTCTGGGCGCTCGTGGTGGTGGTGTGCATCAAGTACGCCACGTTCATCACGCGCGTCGACCACGAGGGCGAAGGCGGGATCCTCGCGCTGCTCGCGCTCGCGACCGGCGGCCGGCTGCAAGGCGCGATGATCCGCGGCAGCGTGCTGACGATCATCGTGATCATCGGCTCCTCGACGATGATCGGCGACGGCATCATCACGCCCGCGATCTCCGTGCTCTCGGCCGTCGAAGGGCTCGCGATCGCGTCCACCGCGTTCGAGCCGTACGTCGTGCCGATCTCGCTGATCGTCATCGTCGCGCTCTTCGCGCTGCAGCGCAACGGCACCGAACGCGTGGGCTCGCTGTTCGGGCCCGTGATGCTGATCTGGTTCGTCACGATCGGCGTCCTCGGCGCGCTGGCGATCGTGCATCACCCGGAGGTGGTCGAAGCGCTGGATCCGCGCTACGCGCTGCACTTTGCGACGCACAACGGGTTCGTGGGTTTCACGATCCTGGGCGGTGTCGTCCTTGCCGTGACCGGCGTCGAAGCGATGTACGCCGATCTGTCGCACTTCGGGCGCGGCCCGATCGTGACGGGCTGGTACACGCTCGTGTTTCCGGCGCTGGTCCTGAATTATTTCGGGCAGGGCGCGAACCTGCTCGCCGATCCGCGCAGCATCGCGAACCCGTTCTACTCGCT
>JAXDMA010000189.1:0-3259 GCA_034666305.1 Vulcanimicrobiota bacterium | reverse complement strand
CGTAGCGGCCGATGATCTGCACGCGCACGTTGTTGCGGTCGAGTTCGCCCAGCTCGTTCTGCGCGAAGTACACGCACAGGTCGAGCAGCAGCGAGATCTCCGTCTTGTCACGCTTCCAGTTCTCCGTAGAGAACCCGTACACGGTGAGCATCGGGATGCCCCAATCGCTCGCGGCGCGCGTGACCTCGCGCAGCGCGACGATGCCGCGGCGGTGGCCCTCGATCGCCGGAAGGCGCCGCGCGCGCGCCCAGCGGCGGTTCCCGTCCATGATGATCGCGACGTGCTTGGGCAGCCGGCTTGCATCCAGCGTCACGCCCCGGGGCGGCTTGAGCAGCGTGGCCATCTTAGATTCGTTCGTACCCGTCGTAGCCGGCGACCAGCTCCCACGCGCCGTCATGCTCGCCGATTAAAGCGCGCACGCGCAGCGCCCGCAGCGCACCGACACCCATCGCGGCATATGGCGGGCTCAGCACGCGAAACCGCAGCGGCCGATCGCCGAGCGCGCGTAGCGCCTCGCGCCAAGGCAGCATCACGACATCTTCAAGGCTCAGCATGGAGGCGATCACACCTCCATGATCTCCTTTTCTTTTCCGTGAACCAGATCGTCGATTTGCTTGACGTATTTGTCGGTGAGTTTTTGCACTTGATCGGTACCGCGCTTGATGTCGTCGTCGGTGATCGTGTGCTTCTTGCCGAGCGCCTTGACCTCGTCGATCGCCTTGTGGCGGACGGTACGCACGGCGACTTTGTGCTCTTCGGATTTCTTTTTGATCAGCTTGACGAGATCTTTGCGGCGCTCTTCATTGAGCTGCGGGATCGAAAGGCGGATCGACGCGCCGTCCACGTTGGGGTTGAGTCCCAGGTCGCTGGTCTCGATCGCCTTGCGGATCGCGCCCACGAGGCTCTTGTCGAACGCGGTGACCAGCAGCGATCGGCCGTCGGGCGAGTTGACGCTCGCGACGTTCTTGAGCGGGACGCTGGAGCCGTAGGCCTCGACGTGGAGCCGGTCGAGCAGCGAGGGCGACGCCCGGCCGGTCCGGATCGCGGCGAAGTCGCTCGTCGTCGCCTCGATCGCCTTCTTCATCTTCGACTCGGTGTCGCGGTAGACGTCATCCAGCATGGCCGACCCCTTCGCCGTGGACGCGCGCCGTACTCCGTGAGACGGTCGTGCCGATCTGGTCGCCCATGACCACCCGGCGGATGTTGCCCGGGACGTTCATGTCGAACACGATGATCGGCAGGTCGTTGTCCATGCACAGGGTCAGCGCGGTGGAATCCATCACTTCGAGCCCCAGCTCCAGCACGCGCAGGTAGTCGAGCTGGGTGAAGCGCGTCGCGGACGGGTCCTTGAACGGGTCGGCGCTGTACACGCCGTCCACTTTGGTCGCCTTGAGGATCGCCTGCGCACCCACTTCGACGGCGCGCAGCGCGGCCGTGGTATCGGTGGTGAAGTACGGGTTGCCCGTGCCGGCCGCGAAGATGACGACGCGGCCTTTCTCGAGATGGCGCATCGCGCGGCGGCGAATGTACGGCTCGGCGATCGCGTTCATCGCGATCGCGGTCTGCACGCGCGACGGCACGCCGATGCGTTCGAGCGAGTCCTGCAGCGCGAGCGCGTTGATCACGGTGGCGAGCATGCCCATGTAGTCGGCGGTGGCGCGATCCATACCGGCGGCTTCGTGAACCTTGCCGCGCCAGATGTTGCCGCCGCCCACGACGACGGCGGTGGTGACGCCGTCTTCGTGGACGCGCGCGATCTCGCGCGCCATCGCCGTCGTGGTGTCGACGTCGACGTTGCCGCCCCGCCCGGCAAACGCTTCACCGGACAACTTCAGGAGAACGCGTTCGTAGGCGGGTTTCGGCACGGTGTCCTCTCTCGGAGCTACTCTTCGCCGAGGGCGAACTTCATGTAGCGGCGGACGCGAATCTTTTCTCCAAGCACGCCCGAGACGCCGGCGACGAGCTCGCCGATCGACTGCGCGTCGTCCTTGACGAACGGCTGCTCGAGCAGCGTGTGCTCTTCGTACCACTTGTTGAGCTTGCCCGACAGGATCTTCTCGACGACCTCGGGGGACTTGCCCGCGGGGAGCGTCTTCTCTAATTCGGCCTTCACCTCGGCCAGCTCGGCGGCCGGAACCGATTCGCGGTCGAGATATTTGGGCGACATCGCGGCGACGTGCATCGCGACGTCGCGCACGAGCTCTTTGAAGCGCTCGTTGCGCGCGACGAAATCCGTTTCGCAGTTGATTTCGACCAGCACGCCGATCTTGCCGCCGGCGTGGATGTAGGATCCGACGAGGCCTTCGTTCGCGGCGCGCTCGGCCTTCTTCTCGGCCTTCGCATGGCCGGTCTCGTTGAGGCGCGCCTTGGCGCGCTCCGGGTCGCCTTCGGCCCAGATCAGCGCGTTGCGGACGTCGGAGATCCCGGCGCCCGTTTCGTCGCGGAGTTTCTTGATCTCGTCGGCGGTGGGTTTGTACGCGGTGTTCAAGTCGGTTCTCGCCTCAGACTCCGGCCGCCGCGGGTTCGGGCGCAAGCTCGGTGTATTGCTGGTCGTAGTCGGCCGCATCGTACGCGGACTCGGTCTCGGTCTTGCCTTCGACGATCGCGTTGGCAATCGTCGACACCATGAGCCGCACGCTGCGGATCGCGTCGTCGTTGCCGGGGATGGCATAGTTGATCTCGTCGGGATCGCAGTTGGTGTCGATCACGGCGATGATCGGGATCTTCAGCTTCTGCGCCTCGGCAACCGCGATGCGTTCCTTCTTCGGGTCGACGATGAACATCGCGTCCGGCAGCCGGTGCATGTCCTTGATGCCGCCGAGGAACTTCTCGAGCTTCTCCAGCTCGTCGGTCAGCCGCGCGACTTCTTTTTTCGGAAGCAGATCGAACGTGCCTTGCTGGCGCATTCCTTCGAGCTCGCGCAGACGCGAGATGCGCTTCTGAATCGTCGCGAAGTTGGTGAGCGTGCCGCCCAGCCAGCGCTGGTTGACGAAGAACGTCCCGGCGCGTTCGGCCTCTTCGCGCACGACGTCCTGGGCCTGCTTCTTCGTGCCGACGAACAGCACGACGCGCCCCTGGCGCGACATTTCCTTGACCGCGTCGAACACGTCGTTGAGCATCGCCAACGTCTTGGACAGGTCGATGATGTAGATACCGTTTCGCTCTTGGAAGATGTACGGTTTCATCTTCGGATTCCAGCGGCGGGTCTGGTGTCCGAAATGGACCCCCGCCTCCAGAAGAGCGCGCATGGTGACGCCTG
>JAXDMA010000188.1:0-17360 GCA_034666305.1 Vulcanimicrobiota bacterium | reverse complement strand
AGGCCGCGGTAGAATTTGCGGACGCAGTCCGGGTGACCGAAGAAATACGTCCGTGCGTACGCCAAGTCGTCCCCCGAGCTGTCCGGCACGTAGTGGCTGATCTCGATCTCTTCCATCTGCGCCCGGTCGACCGGGTGCGGGCAGAAATCGCAGGGGATCGTCGACATGTGAAACCTCGGGAAAAATCTGACTCGGGTAGGATTTGAACCTACGACCTAGGGCTTATGAGTCCCCCGCTCTACCGCTGAGCTACCGAGCCGTTCGTTCGTCCGTCCGATCCGTTCGCAGGTGCTGCGGGACGAACCGGACGTCGATTATAGGGAACCCATCAAGACCCTCCAGGGGTGCACGGTTCCGCACGATTCCGGCAAGGCTCTCCGCACCGCCGCCGCCAAAGACGAACCGATGATGAACCGGGTGTTTTTCACCGCGGCGCTTGCCGCGTGCGTAGGCTTCCTCGCGCCGCAGACTGCCGGCGCCGCCGATGCCGCCGGCGTGCTTGCCAAGCACAAGTCGTACGTCGGCTGGACGTACGGCGACGGCACGCTGAAGAGCGCACGGATCACGACGGTGGTCGACGCGCCGTCACCCGCCCCGACGCCGGACCCGGACGCGACCCCGGACCCGTTCGGCAGGGCCAACCGCAAGACCGTGGAGCTGCGCCGCGAGCTCCTGTACAAGAGCGTCACCACCGCGTACGGTCTCGACGCCGGTTCCCAGGGCTTCACGGGCAGCGTGTTCTGGAAGGCGAACGAGAACGGCAACGTCGTCACGCGGCGGCTTCACGACGGGCGACGGGCGCTGACGGAGGACATCATCGACGCCGAAGCCTTTGCGGAAGTGCCGGCCGTCGCCCGGCCGGATGCCCCGTTCGACGGCAAGCCGTCCGCGGTCGTGCGAATCGAGCCGAAGACCGGCGTCGTCGCGGACGTCTTCTTCGACCCGCAGACCGGCGCGATGCACGGATACGTGTTCGAGCCGGACAACGCGATCGAACGCCGTACGGTGCACGTGGTCTCGTACGCGGAGTTCGCTCCGGGCAAGCGGTACGTCGAGGCCGTCCGCACCAACGAGTCCAAGCGCGCCGTTCGCGTTCGGTCGTTCGAACCGAACGTCGCCGTCAGCGATGCGGATCTGCATCCGCCGGCGCCGACGTCGAAGTGGACCTTCGGTAACGGGGACCCGGCGCCGATCGAAATCGTCGAGCACAGCCGGCGGTACTCGAATAGCGGTGCCCGAGCCGTCCACGTCGAGCTGTCGATAAACGGGCACGTCGGACATTTCCTATTCGATTCCGGCGCGGGCGGGATGCTGGTCTCGGGAGCCTTCGCCAGAGCCGCGGGGCTCAAGGAACTCGGTCACACGGGTTTCACCGGCGTCAACGGACGCGGCGTCGCGGCGACGATCGCGCACGCCGACAGCATCGGTATCGGCGGCAGCACGTTGCACAACGTTCTCGTCACGCAGACGAAGGGCGGCGGTGGTGGTCGAGGGCTCGACGGAATCATGGGATACGACGTGCTCGCGGACGCTGTGGTCAGCGTCAACTTGGTGAATAAGACCATCACGATCAACGACCCCGCCAGCTACGAAGCGCCGGTGAGCAAGGGGGCGTACGCGTTTCCGGTCGATCTGTCGAACTTTCACGCCGGCGTTCCGGTCAAAGTGAACGACATCGTGCTCCCGAGCGTGTGGATCGACACGGGCGACGATTTCTTCGTCATCTTCCCGCACGAGTTGGAGAAGAAGGCCGTAGCGCTCAGCAATACCGTGACCATCGCCAAGGCAATTACCGTCGAGACGACCGTGTATTTCGGGGGTGTCGACGGCTCCGGGGCCGAGCCGGCGCGATGCGTGCGGCTCAACGAAATCCAGATCGGGCCGTATCGCTATCAGAAAGCGCTGTCGTGCTTTGCGCCCAACGACGCATTCGGTTCCGAAGGCGGGCTGATCGGGTTCGACTTCCTGCGCCACTTCAACTGGACGTTCGACTACCCCCACGGCAAAGTGATCCTCTCACCAAACGGACAGTAAAGGGCAGGGTTCGGTGTTTTTCCGCGTACTTTTCTTCGCGCTCCTCGCGAGCGCCGTCGTTCCCAGTTCGGCCGGCGCCGCTGATGCCGCGCGCGACGCGCTCGCGCGCCATGCTGCGTTCGTCGGCCGTCCGGACGGCACGGCGCTCACGTACCGATACGCTCCGCCCGCGAATGCGTCCCCGGCGCCGGCGTCGCCGGCGGCGAGCGCCGAACCGAGTTTCGGCCCGGCGGAGCAAACGACGTACCGGCGCGGCCTCGCGTACCACGAGATCGATCGCTCGGAGGGAGTGAGCACGGAGTCGGGTTCCGACGGCCGGGCATACTGGACGTCGAACGAGAACCGCTATACCGTCGCCGTGTTCGAAGAAGCGCGGCGGCGCGCGATCACGAGCAACGCGGTCGACGCCGGCGCGTTCGATGACACCACCGCCGTGCAGGCGCGCGACGCGCAGACCATCGACGGCACGCAGTACGACGTCGTACGCGTGACGCCGCAGGACGGGATCCCCGCGGATGTCGCGGTCGATCGCACGACCGGCGCGTTCGCGCAAGTCACGTACGACCCCGACGACCGCTACAACCGCACGGTGGTGCGCATCCTCGGCTACACGGAGATCGCGCCGGGCGTGCGCGTGCCGACGTCGTATCGCTACGGTCGCACCACCACGTACACGCTACTGCAAGGCACGGCCCGCGCCGTCACCGACGCCGAGCTGCAGCGGCCGGCGGCACCGACCGCGGCGTGGACGTTCGGGAACGGTAACCCGGTGCACTTCGACATCGAGCGCGGCACGTGGGCCGGCCAGGCCGTGGTCGTGCACGCGTCCATCAACGGCAAGCCGGGCATGTTTTTGTTCGACTCGGGCGCGAGTCAGGTACTGCTCTACCGGCCGTACGCCGACCGGCTCGGCCTCACGATGCTCGGCAAGACGGCGTATACCGGCGTCAACGGTGCTTCGCGCAGCGCTCGGTTCGCGCGCGCTGCTTCCATCGAGATCGGTGACAATACGCTGTCGAACGTCGTGGTCGCCATCTCGCCGCGCGAGCCGGCCGAGCGCGGCACGGTCGACGGGATTCTCGGCTTCGACATGCTCGCCGGCGCGCTCGTCCACGTCGACTTGATCAAAGAGACCATGGAGTTCGCAGACCCGGCGCAAATGATCGCGAGCGTTCCGAAAAACGGGTACGCGTTCTTCGTCAACCTGTCCGACGGGACGCCGGAAGTGCGGATCAAGGTGGGCAGCGTGTCGACGCGCGCGACGTTCGACACCGGCAACGACTACAATATCGTCCTGAGCGACTACCTGACGAAGACGAGCCGGGTGGTCGGCTTCGTCGAAACCACCATGTACTTCACAGGCGTCGACGGGATCTCGAACGAGCCGGCGTCGTGCTTGAAGGTGGGCGAGATCGCGATCGGGCCGTTCCGGTATAGGAACTCCCTGACGTGTTTCGGGAGCGAACGGGTCTTCGGTCGTGACGGCGGTCTCATCGGATTCGACTTCTTACGCCACTTCGACTGGACGTTCGACTACTCGCGCTCGAGGCTCATCCTCACGCCGAACGGCCGGTGAGAGCCTCTCTGCTCGCACGCCTTCTCGCGCTCGCCGCCGTCACGGGGTTCGCGCTCGCCGTGTCACCGGGCCGCGCGTCGGCCGCGGAAGACGCCGGCGCGCTCATGGCCAAACACGCCGCGTACGTCGGCTGGCATGCCGGCGACGGCGTCGTCAAGACGCTGAAGCAAACCGGCGAGGCGACTCGCGACGGCAAGGTCGTGCGCAGCTTCAGTTTGCTCCGCTACGGCGGTGCATACCGCGAGACGTTCGAGTATCCCAACGGCCTGCACTACGACGAAGGCTTTACCGGGACCATCGCCTGGGCATCGAACGAAAACGGATTCACCGTGCGCGCGCTCGGCGAGGTCGTCCGGGCTCAGTTCTCCATCGATGCGCTCTTCGCCGAGACGACCGCGACGCCCGAGTTTACGGCCGCGCTGCACGGCACCGGAAAGGTCGACGGCACGGAGTACCCGATCGTCCGGCTCACGTCGAAGGTCTCGCTGCCGATCGACGCCTGGGTCGACCCCGCGACCGGCGCTTACCGGCGTGTCGTGATCGATCCGGACGGAAAGTACGAAGACTCGTTCGACGGGTTGGGCTATTCCGAGGTCGGCGGGAAGCGCTTTCTCACGGCGTGGCGCCACGGCGATTCAAAGGTGCGCTCCGCGTACACGCGGACCGAGCCGAACGCCAAGATCGAACCCGACGAGCTGCGGCCGCCGAAGCAGACCGCGACGTGGACGTTCGGTAAGGCTCCGGCGCAGATCGAGTACACCGATCAGCCGGTGCCGCGCATCTACATCGATCTGCTCGTCAACGGCCGCAAGGGCAAGTTCATCCTCGACACGGGCGCCGCCAACACGGCAGTCGTCGATTCGTTCCTTCGCGCGGCCGGTGGAAAGCGGTTCGGCACGACGGCGATAACGGGGATCGGCGGCAATGAATCGCGGGCCAACCTCTTTCGCATCGACACGCTCGCGGTCGGCGATTCGACGCTCCACGACGTCGTCGTTTCCAGCGGGCTGGACGAGCAAGACTTCCAGCGCATGGGCGTCGCCGGAATCGTCGGATTCGATCTGCTCGCGGGAGCGATCGCCGAGCTCAGCCTGGATGCAAAGACGCTGCACGTGATGGACCCCGCCAAGGTCGCACCGGACGAGCACGCCGGCCTCGTGGTGCACGTCGACTTGTCGGACTTTCACATCCGCACGCCGATGCGGCTCGACGACAAGTACGACGTGATCGCGACCCTGGACAGCGGCAATCCGGCCGACGTCTTGTTCTCGCGCGATCTGATCAAGCGCGACAAGCTCGATTTCACGACGCGCTACGAAGCGTACATCTACGGGCTCGGGGGCAGCGAGCTCGCGCACTGCGGAAAGCTCAAGTCCCTTTCACTCGGCCCGGTTCGGTACACGACGCCGACCGCGTGTGATTCACCATCGTTCGCGCGCAACGAGATCTTGGTCGGGCTCGATTTCATGCGCGCGTTCAACTACGTCTTCGATTACCCGGACGGGCTCGTGGTGATGATCCCGCGCAAGAACTACTGAGGGGATACGTGCGGTCGGAGGGACTCGAACCCCCAACCTACAAGTTCGTAGCCTGTTGCTCTATCCAATTGAGCTACGACCGCGCGTGTCGCGCCGCATTTGCGCGGCGACCTCGTGGGATACGGCGCACCGGGTACGATCCCTTCAGCCGTCGTCAGCCTGAGCCTGTCGAAGGGCGGCGCACATTCGGAGAGGGAGGGATTCGAACCCTCGATACGATGTAACTCGTATAACGGTTTAGCAAACCGCCGCCTTCAGCCGCTCGGCCACCTCTCCGCGGCGCTTGCGGTCGTTCGAACGCCCGGACGCGCCTCCCTGTTTTCCGCTCGTCTCGGACGACAGGTCGAGCCCTCAGACGTCCGAACGCGCTCGCGCGAGCTCCGCGATGCGCGCGGCGACGCGCTCGGCGGCGTCCGGATGCGCGAGCTGGGCGGCGCTGGCGTGCAGGCGCTGCGCGACGCGTTCGTCGTGCAGCACGCTGTAGACTACGCGCGCGAGATCGCCGGGCCGCGTTGCGCGCAGCGCGGCGCCGCGCGACACGAGATACCGCGCGTTGCGCTCTTCCTGTCCCGGCAAGGGCTTGAGCAGCACCAGCGGAACCCCGACGGCGAGCGCCTCGGACGTCGACAACCCGCCCGGCTTGGTGATCAGCACGTCGGCCGCGTGCATCCAGTCGAACACGTTCTCCACGAAACCGAGCACCCGGACGTCGGCGCCGTCGCGGCGCGCCTCTTCGGCGACGCGGTGCTCGAGGCGGCGGTTCTTGCCGACGATCACGACCGGGGTCACCGACGGCGACGTCCGCGCCAGCCCGCGCACCGTCGTCGCCACGGGGCCCAAGCCCAGGCCGCCGCCCATCACGAGCGCGATCGCCGCGTCGCGCGAAAGACCGAGCGCTTCGCGCAGCGCACCGCGATCCGCCACGCGAACACCGAATCGCGGATCGACCGGAATACCGTCGACGCCGATGCGAGCCGGGTCGATCCCGCGGCCCACCAGCGCAGCGCGAATCTCCGGCGTCGCGACCGCGTACGCATCGATATTCTTATAGATCCAGAACGGGTGCACGACGAAGTCGGTCACGACGCCCATCACCGGGATCGTCGGGTCGTACAAACGCTTGTACGCCGCCATGACGCCGCATGGGAACGCATGCGTGCACACGACGGCGCTGGGCCGCATGCGCTCCATCATGCCGCGGATGTTGCGCGCGGTGAACTCGCTGGCCCACACGCGAAAACCGCCCGCGGCCGTCGCGCGTTCCGCGCGGTCGTAGATGAAGCCGTAGACTTGCGGGATCGTGCGCACCATGCCGATGTAGCCGTCGCTGACGACCTTTGAGAACAGCGACGCAGCGTACCGGTAACTGTCGACGACCTCGCCGCGCATGCCGCGCGCGGCCAGGCGCACGCGCACCGCGTCCGCGGCGGAACGGTGCCCTTCGCCGACGCGCGCGGAGAGAAAGAGGACGGGTCCCTTCGACGAGCTCAGGGCGGGCTCTACGGTTTGGGCTCCTCCGGCGGCCCCGACTCTTCGGCCAACACGAAGAAGTCGTCGAGGATCTCCTGCGCGAGGTCCTCGTCTTCGAGAAGATCGCCGATCGCATCGGTCACGACGAACTCGTCGGACTGGTCGTTGTAGCAGACCGCATACGCGTTGCCCTCGTCGTCCTCCACCAGGCCGACGACCTCGAAGCGCAGCGCGGTACCGTCCTCCATGTGCAATTCGAGGACGTCCTTGAGGTCGAGCGGCTGCTTTTCGCCGCCCGTGCCGTTGCCGCTCGGGCCGGCGCTGCCGTTGGTATCGATGACGATGCTCCTTATTTGAGGTACCGGGACACGTTCGCGTTGTGCTCTTGCAACGTCTTCGCGAACGCGTGGTGGCCGTCGCCCTTCGCGACGTAGTAGAGGTAGTCGCTGCGGGCCGGCCGGAACGCGGCGTCGAGCGAGGGTTTGCCCGGGTTCGCGATCGGGGTCGGCGGAAGGCCGGTGTGGCGATAGGTGTTGTAGGGCGAGTCGCTCTCCAGGTCTCGCTTCGTGATCACGTCGTGATGTTCCGGGAACGTGTACTCGATCGACGCGTCGATCTCCAGCGGCATCCCCAGGCGCAGCCGGTTGTAGATCACCGACGCGATCGTCGGCCGCTCGTCGTCCGCCTTGCCCTCTCGCTCGATCAGCGAAGCGATCGTCACCACTTCGGGGACCGTCCGGTGCAGCGCGCGCGCACGCACGGTCGCGTCGCGGGGAAGCTCCTGGCGGAACTGCTCCACCAGGACGCGGGCGATCTGCGCCGGCGAGTCGTCGGTCGGCAACAGGTAAGTGCTCGGAAAGAGGTAGCCCTCCAGGTTGGCGGTCCGGCTCCCGCCGACAGTGATCCCGCCGCTGCGCAGGAACACGCGCTCGTACGCGTTCGCGTCGCCGAGCGCGCGGCTTCCGAGCGACTGCGCGATCTCGCGGGCCGTGTAGCCCTCGGGGATGGTCACCCACACGGCGAACTGCTCGCCGCGCACCAGCCGTTTGAGGATGTCGTCGCTCGTCTGGTGGGCGGGGAAGCGGTATTCGCCCGCCTTGATGTCGCCGTCGGCGTGGCGGAGCCGCGCGAGGATGCGAAACGCGAGCGGGTTCTGCAGCACGTTCTTGGCGCGCAGCGCCGCGGCCACTTGCGCGAACGTCGAGCCCCGTTCGATGACCACGTCCGTCTGTTGCGCCGGCAGCGTCCGATCGACGTAGACGGCGTCGCGGAACCAGATCGAGGCGGCGCCGACGATGATGCCCGCGCCGATCACGATCGCGACGGCGACGCCCACGAGCGCGCGCCACGCGCGGTTCACCGAGGCCTGCGGGCTAGCCATGTCTCGAGAATCCCCACGGCGGCGAGCTGATCGACGACCTGCTTGCGCTTGGCCCGCGACACGTCGGCGCCGATCAGCGCCTTTTGCGCCGCGGCCGTCGTCAGCCGTTCGTCGACGCGCGCGATCGCGCCGTCGAACGCGCGCGCGAGGTGCGCGACGAACGCGTCGATGCTTTCCGTGGCGGGACCGCGCTCGCCGCTCATCGTCAGCGGATCACCGACGACGATCGTGCGCGCCCCGCGCTCGCGCGCGATCGCGACGATGCCCGCCACGTCGTCGCGCACGTTCGTGCGGTGGATCGTCGAATGCGGGAACGCGAACGTCCCTTCGCCGACCGCGACGCCGATGCGCCGCGTTCCGACGTCGAGCGCGAGCACGACGTCGCTCATGTTGATTCTAGCTCGTACACCAGCGCGCGGGCTTTGGGGCGGCGGCCGAGATGCCACGTCACGATGTCGTCGGCGGCGCGCGCGACGGACAGCGTGGCGAAGAGCGCCGCACCCGAACCGCGCTCGGCACCCAGCGCGCGGAAGTTCGCGACGTCGTTCGCGTCGAGCGCGTGGGCATCGCCGCGTACCCCGTAGCAGCGCGCGCAGCCGAGCCCGCCCGCATCGAGATCGAGGTGCGCACCATGCTCGTTGAAAGCCTGACCGCAGCGCACGCACGCGTCGTCCGCGGGCGCGAGCCCCAGCGCATGCAGCAGCCGCAGCTGAAAGCGCGGCACCAGGCCGGCGGGCGAGTCGCTCGCCGCGACGGCCCCGATCGCGCCGGCGAGCAGCGCGTAGATCTCCGGCAGCGCGAGGTCCGGTTCGCAAAACATGTCGACGGTCTCCGCGAACAGCGACGCCGTCGCGAGCGCGTCGGGCCGCACGAGACCGTTCCAGTAGGACGTGATCGTGCGCGCCTCCGTGATGATGTCCAGCGATCGGCCGCGGTGCAGCGCAACGCGTACTTCCGCCAGCGGTTCGAGCCGTCCGCCCAGCGCGCTGCGCGGACGCCGTGCGCCCTTCGCGACGGCGTCGACCTTGCCGCGCTCGCGCGTAAGCAGCGTGTACACGCGATCGGCTTCACCGAGCGGGCGTGCGCGCAGCACGATCGCGTCGGTCGAGGAGCTCCGCTCGGTCAAAGACGTCGTTCAGTCACGGACGGTCGCGGTTTCGGCTTCGTGGGCGTCTCGGGTCTGGCGCGGCTTGAGCACGCGCACGGTGAGGATACGCCGGTTGCGCGTGCGGTCGACGCGCAGCTTGACGCCGTCGCCGGCCTCGATCTCTTCGCCCTCGCGCGGGAGCCGCCCGAACAGCCCGACGGTGAACCCGCCGATCGTTTCGAACTCTTCATGCGGCAGCGCGATGCCGAGCGCGGCGTTGACGTCCTCGATGTTCGTGCCGGCCTCGACGACGGATTCGCCCTCGGCGATGCGAACGATCGGCTCTTCCTCACCTTCGTCGTGCTCGTCGCGAATTTCACCCACGATCTCTTCGAGCAAGTCTTCCATCGTCACGAGGCCTGCCGTGCCCATGTACTCGTCCAGCACGATCGCCAGCGAATACTTGTCGCGCTGCATCTCGCGCAGCAGCTCAGCGACGCGCTTGTTCTCGGGCACGTGCGTGACGGGCCGCATCAGCGAGCGAAGCGACGTCTCGGCGACCGTGCCGTTCGAGAGCGCGATGAGGAGCTCGCGGTCGTGCACCACGCCGATGACGTCGTCGATCGACTCTTCGTAGACGGGCAGCTTCGAATAGCCTTCGGCGACCACGAGATCGAGCGCGCGGCGCGGCGACGAGCTCACGCTCACGGTCACCATCTCGGTGCGCGGGGTCATGACCTCGCGCACGATCGTGTCGCCGAACTCGATGATCGAGTGGATCAGCTGGCGCTCTTGCTCCTCGAGCACGTTCTGCTCGACGCCGACGTTGACGAGCGTCTTGATGTCGTCCTCGGTCACGTACGGGCCGGCCGCGCCGTGACCGCCGAACAGCCGCACCAGCCGGTCGGTGATCGCGAGGAACGCCGCGGTCAGCGGCGTGAGGATCGTCTTGACGCCGCCGAGGAACGGGGCGAGGCGCAACGCCGTGCGATCACCGGTCTGGACGGCAAGCGTCTTCGGAAGGATCTCGCCGAACAGCAAGATCGCCACGGTCATCACTACGGTCGACCAGATCGCCGCGTGCGGAACGCCCCACCGCAAAAAGAGATACGTCGCAAGCGAGTCCGCTGCGAGCAGCACGAACGTGCTGCCGATCAGGACGGACGTCAGCGTGCGATTGCGATCTTCGACGAGCCGTTCGAGCTTCTGCGAGCCGCGAATCTTCTTCTCGACGAGCGCGCGCGCGCGGATCCGGTTGATGGAGACGATCGCGGCCTCGGACGCCGCGAAGAACGCGGCGACCCCTACCAGCAGGATGAGGACGACGATGCCGGGCCAGTGCGGCTCCGTCATCGTGGCGGGGGCGGGCGGCGGGTGCCCGGAGGTAGCGGGTCGGTACTCAAGCGGGGGTCATTATAACACACGGTCCGCGAGGCCATCAGCCGCGCCCCGTGGCCCAGAGCGCCACGCAAATCCCGACCGCGACCGCCCCTGCCGCCGCGACGAGCACGCCGGCGGCGGCAACGTCCTTCGCGCGCTTGGCAAGCGGGTGCTCCTCCGGTGACACGAGATCGACAACGGACTCCACGGCCGCGTTGAGCAGCTCCGCGGCGACGACGAGCGCGATCGCGAGAACGACGACCGCCCAAGCGGCGGCGGTCAACCGCAGCGCAACGCCCGCTCCGACGACCGCGGCGGCGATGACCGCGTGGATGCGCAAGTTGCGCTCGGTTCGCCAGGCCGCGGCCAGCCCCGCGAACGCGTAGCGAAACGCGGCCCCGAGGTCGTGACGCCTACCCGAGATCGGCAAGGGTGAGGTCGCGGCTGCCCTTCCAATGGGCCTTGTACGCGCTGCGCGGCGCGGTATCGTCCTTGCCTTGCGCCTTGAGCGCTTCGGCCAAACCCCACTCCAAATGCGGATCGTTGGGAAAGCGCTTGAGCTCGGCGCTAAAGATCTTTTCCGCTTCGGCGCTGTTGCCGAGCGCCAGCAGCGCCGCACCGTAGCCTTCGCCGATCGGCGTCTGCCACCAATTCTTCGGATCGCCGGGCAGATTGTTCTTCGTCGCGTTGTACGCGCGCCCGTACGCCGCGGCACGTGCTGCGTCGGCGTGCTTCGCGAACGCCGCCATCGCGTCAACCAGCGCCGAACCCACCGTGCTGTCCGGCTCCGCGACCGCGCGGCCGCCCGCCTTCACCAGCTCGGCGACACGTGCATGGTCGTGCAGCCGCAGCGCCGTCTTGAGCTGCATGTTCGCGTCTTCGTTCTTGGCGAATGCGCGCGCGTCGTCGTTGCGGCCGACCGTCGTCAAACCGTACAGCACGAAATCGACGTCGTGGTCGTGATAGTTGTGCATGTAGTGCTGGCCCGCGCCGTCGCCTTGCGCGAACCACGCTTTGTCGTTTGCGACGGCACGTTCGTTGTCGTCGATGAGCCGCGCGTATTCGCCGACGCGCGCCCAGATGTGCCCGGCCATGTGCGGCAGGTGCGATGCGCCCGGCGGATAGCCGTAC
The DNA here is from genome assembly GCA_034666305.1 of Vulcanimicrobiota bacterium. Lineage (GTDB taxonomy): Bacteria > Vulcanimicrobiota > Vulcanimicrobiia > Vulcanimicrobiales > Vulcanimicrobiaceae > Vulcanimicrobium. Next base: position 5,763 of record JAXDMA010000188.1, on the reverse strand, counting down.
GAGGACAGCGCGTCGGCGTCGGGCACCGCTTCTTGCGCTCGCCGCAGTTGCTCGAGCAGGTGGATTCGCAGGTGATGCGCCCCCAGATTGGTCGGCTCGAGCTTCAACGCGTCGTCGAGATCGGCCAGCATCTCCTTGGTCTTCGGCGTGATCGCGTCGTGACCGTCGAAGAACGCGTCCTCGGCGTTCCAGATCGCGTACGCGGTGACTGCGAGCACGTTGGGGTCGTCGCGGTGCGTCTTGGTCCACGCGCTCAGCGCTTCGGCGTAGCGCGCGAAGCGTTCTTTTCTCGTGCCGGGTGCATACCGTTTGGAGATCGCGTCCACCAGCGCGCGCTCCGCCTCGCTCGCGTGCGCGAGGTGCCGGCGGCCTTCGGCGATCGCTTCGGCCCCGCGCCGGTCACCCGCGGCGGTCTGCGGCAAGTTGATGTCGATCGTATCGGCTTCGGCCTCGCCCCAATACGCGAGCGCGACATCCGGCGCGCGCTTGCGCACCTCACCGAATGCGAGGCGCGCCTCGCCGACGTCGAACGCGTACAGCATCATGACGCCGCGGTCGATCAGCCGCTGCGTCTCGTCGTCCGCGCCCTGCACGGACCAATGCGCCCGCGCGGGCTGCATCGTCGACGGCTGCGGCAGCGCGGTCACCGCCGGCGCGGACGTCGTCTGCGGGCTCGGCGTACCGAGCGCGCCCGGAGTCCCGCCCGGCGCGACGCCCAGCAACGCGGCGGCGAGAAGGGCGGCAACGGCGCGGATCACGATGCGCTCGATTCGAGGTACGGCCACGGCATCCCGATTGCGTCCGCGAGCCGCCGCTCCTCCGCCTCCATCACGGCGCGCTCGCCGGCGTCTACGTGATCGTGTCCGGCGAGGTGCAAGACCGCGTGGATCAGCAGGCGCTCCACCTCGCGCGCGAGCGGCGCGTCGTACTCGGCCGCCTGGCGCCGCGCGGTGTCGACGCTCACGACGATGTCGCCCAGCATGCGTTCCGCACCATCTTGGGCGAGGACGGGGCGCGTCGAACCGGAGCGGTCGAACGCGTCGGGTGCATAGAGCGGAAAGCTCAGGACGTCGGTCGGTGCGTCCTTGTCGCGGTGCGCGCGGTTGAGTTCGCGCATCTCGGCGTCGCGCACGAACGTCAGCGAGACGCTGGTGCCGCGCTCGCCGATCTCCGCGAGCAATCGCTCGAGGACGTTCGCGAACGCGCGCGTGTCGAGCCCGGCGCCCCGCGTGCGGTTGGCGAGATAGATCACCGTCGCTGCGTTACGCCTCGCGTTCGCGCGAAAGCTGGTTGTACGCCGCGACGATGCGCCCCACGAGCGGATGGCGCACCACGTCGTTCTCGTCGAGCCGCACGACCCCGACGTCGTCCATCCCGATGAAGAGCCGCTCGACGTCGCCGATCCCGCTGCGCATTCCGCGCGGCAAGTCGATCTGCGTGTCGTCGCCGGTGACGACCATCTTCGAGTTCGCGCCCAGCCGCGTGAGGAACATCTTGAGCTGCTCGTGCGTCGCGTTCTGCGCCTCGTCGAGGATCACGAACGCGTCGGACAGCGTGCGGCCGCGCATGTAGGCGAGCGGCGCGACTTCGATCGTGCCGCGCTCGAGGTACTTCTCCGTCGCGCCGTTCTCGAGCAGCTCTTGCAGCGCGTCGTACAGCGGGCGCAGGTACGGATCGACCTTCTCTTTCAAATCGCCGGGCAGAAAGCCGAGCTTCTCACCGGCCTCGACCGCGGGACGCGAGAGCACGATCCGCGACACCTCGCGGTTTTTGAGCGCGCGAACCGCCATGACGATCGCCAGAAACGTCTTGCCCGTGCCGGCGGGTCCGATCGCGAACGAGAGCGTGTTGGCGGCGATCGCCGCAACGAGCGCGCGCTGGCCGTCCGTCTTGGGCCGGATCTCCCGGCCGCGCGCCGTGGTCGCGAGCGTCGGCGGGATCCCGCGCTCGCCGGTGGCGCGGGCGGCGAGCGCGACGTCGTCCGGCGTCACCTGAGCGCCCGAGCGGGCAGCCGTGAGCATCGCGGCCAGGACGTCCTCGGCGCGGCGCACCGCTCCGCGGTCGCCGCTGAGGTGGACGCGGTCACCGTCGAGCCGGAGCACGACTGGGATCAGCGCTTCGAGCGCGTTGAGGTTCTGGTCGCGGTACCCGCAGAAGCGGATGGGATCGGAGAGCCCGGTGAGGTCGAACGTCGCCTCGCTGGTGATCGACGGCATCTCCTCGCTACAACGCGTCCGGGCGGGGCGAAGTTGTCACCGCAGGCCGAGCGGCTGTCAACGCAGCCCAACCGGCGGGCCGAGGACTTCGGCGATGACGATCGCGGTCCGCGCGTGGGCAGCGTCGCCGAAGGCGCCGGCGAGGGTCCACGACCCGGTCGCGGTTTGCACCGGAACGTCCATCGAGCGCGCCACGGGAGCCACGATGCGCTGCGGCGCCGCGGCGGCCTCGCGGTGCTTGCGCGCCTTGCCGTGCTGCGACAGTGGTGCCGAGGGCGGCGCCGCGTAGGCCGGCTGCGCGGTGTACCCCGCGGCAGCGTAGGACGGCGCGGCGGTATAGGTCGCCGCAGCCGCCGCCGCTGGGGCGGCCGCAGCGGCCGGCACGGCCGCTTTGGCGGCCGGGCCGGTGACCAGCGCGTTGCGGCGGCTCCATTCGCGCATGCGCTTGGTGCTCCAGGCGATGCCCGCGCCGATGAGCCCGATCGCCCACCAGCCGGCGTCGGAGTGGTTCAGCGCCCACTTCAGGGCCTGGAGCGGATCGCTAGGCAGCGTCACTGCGGCGGCAGCGTCCCCGCGGCAGGCGGCGGCGCCGTCGCGTCGTTACCGACGGTCTGTCCGATCGCGCCGCGCATCTCCGTGTCGGCCTTGACGTTGTTGAGCTTGTAGTAGTCCATCACGCCGAGGTGACCGGCGCGAAACGCTTCGGCGATCGCTTCGGGGATCTGCGCCTCGGCCTCGACGACCTTTGCGCGCATCCGCTGCGTCTCGGCCTTCATCTCTTGCTCGGCGGCCATCGCGGCGTATTGCCGTTCCGCGGCCTTCGCTTGTGCGATACGGCGATCGGCTTCCGCTTGCGACGTCTGCAGGTCGGCGCCGATGTTCTTGCCGACGTCGACGTCGGCGATGTCGATCGACACGATTTCGAACGCCGTGCCGGCGTCGAGTCCCTTCGCGAGCACCGCTTTGGAGATGCGGTCCGGGTACTCGAGCACTTCTTTGTGGTCGACGGCCGCGCCGACCGCGCTGACGACGCCTTCGCCGACGCGCGCGACGATCGTGGGCTCGCCCGCGCCGCCGACGTACCGGTCGAGGTTGGAGCGCACCGTGATCCGCGCTTTGACGTTGAGCTGAATACCGTTCTGCGCGACGCCCTGGAACAGCGGCGTCTCGATGACCTTCGGGTTGACCGACGTCTGCAGCGCTTCGAGTACGTCGCGGCCGGCGAGGTCGATCGCAGCCGCCCGCTGCCATTCCAGCGGGATCTGCGCGCGCTGTGCGGCGATCATCGCAAGCGTGACCTTGTCCACGTTACCGCCCGCGAGAATGTGCGATTGCAGTTGGTCCACCGTCAGCGGCAAACCGGCTTTGCGCGCGCGCACCAGGTTGGCGACCAGCAACCCGGCCGGCACACCGATGATCCGCATCCGGATCAGCGAACCGATCGAGAGCGGCACGCCCGCGGCGACGGTGCGGATCCACAAACCCAGCGGGAAATAATAAAAGAACAGGATGACCGCGATGAAGATCGCGATCGTGATGATGACGATGAAGAACGGTATCATGACACTCCTGAGCCTCCGGCCTCGGATAGGGCACGAACGAAAATCCGCGCGCCTTCGACGCGTGTGACCCGGACGGGTGTTCCGGCGGGAACGAAGTCCCCCTCCGTGAGCACGTCGGCGCGGATGCCGTCGAAGGTCGCGACGCCCGCCGGGCGCAGGAACGACAGTGCGGTGCCGCTCGCACCGAGCAGATGGCGGTGGTCGGCGCTCGCGACGTAATCGGGACCTTGCGTCCCCGCGAACGTAAGCCGTTTCACGAACGCGTTCTCCGGCAGCACGCGCTGCAGCAGCGCGAACGTGACGGCGCTGAGCACGATTGCGATCGCGAGCGCCTGGAGCCCGTTCACGATGAACTCCAGCCCGCCGAACGCGAGCAGCACGGACGCGACCAGGAGCAGGACGCCGAGCGTGAGCGCAATCCCATGGCCGGGCAGCACGTGCAGCTCGAACAGAATCAGCAGCACGCCGAGCAGCGCGAGCGCGAGGATCAGGCCGTTCGAGAAGCCCGCGTAGATGTGCGTTCCGAAGAACAGTGCGAGCGATGCGACGCCGACCGCGCCGGCGACGCCGTGAAGCGTCTGCAGCTCGATGAGCAGCCCGAGAAATCCGAGCGTGAGCAGGATGCCGCTGATCTCCGGGCTCGTCGCGACGCGCGCGATCTGCTCGGCGAAGGTGTACGCCGCCTCGGTGCGCGGCGCGTTCGCGAGCCCGAAGTGCGCGAAGGCGGCCGCGAGCGTCGGGACCGTGCCTTCGGAGAAACCGGCGGAGCGCGCCGCATCCACGCTGAGGTTCAGAATCGCGCCGGCCGGCTTGTACGCGGGAACGTCGATCCGGCTGTCGACCATCGCTTTCGCGAGGCGCGAGTCGCGGTGGCGAGCTTGGGCCGTGGACTCGAATTCGCCGCGCAAGAACGAGACGGTTTTCTCCGTCTTCGGGATCGGCTGCGCGTCGCCGAACGTGGCGCCCGGCGCCATGACGATCCGCGAAGCCGCCAGCGTGACGAGTGCGCCCGCGGACGTCGCGCGCGCGACGAACGCGTCGACCGGGATCTCGCTGTGCAGCAGGGCGTCGCGAATCTCCGTCCCGGCGATCACCAGCCCGCCGTAGGTGTCCACGTCGATGACGATCGCTCGGGCGTGCTCGGCCTTGGCTTGCCCGACCGCCCGTACGACGAGATGCGCCATGCCTTCGTCGATGGTGCCGTGGATCGGGACGACCATGACGGCGCCCTCGGGCGCCGCCGCGGCGAACTGCACTGCCGCCGAAAGACTTCCGGCGAGGATGCAGACCAGGGCGGCGAGGCGGCGCAGCAGCACGGCGAGGACTACCCCGCCCGCGCCGCGGGAGTTACGCCGATGTCAGCTCTTCCGTCACGATCTTGCGCACGGCGTTCCCGTCGGCGAGGCCTTTGAGCTGCGGCAGCACCAGCTTCATGAGCGCGCCCTGGTTGCGCCCGTCCGGCGGGAGCTCCGCCAGCGCCGCCCGCACGACGGCGCGGATCTCGTCGCCAGACTTCTGCGCCGGGAGATAGCGCAGCAGGATCTCGCGCTCGCGCGACTCTTTCTCGGCCAGCTCCGGACGGTTGCCGCTCGTGAACGACTCGATCGAATCGGACCGCTGTTTCACGAGCCGCTGCACCACCGCCAGCTGATCGGCCTCGGACAGGTCGGAGCCCGCCTCGATGCGGCGATAGTTGAACGCCGAAATGACGCTGCGCAGCGTGTCCAGCCGAAGCTGGTCCCGCGCGCGCATCGCGTCCTTGAGGTCGGCGGTGATCTGGTCTTTGATGCTCATGCTGCCTGTCGAATCTTGGCGGTGGTACGAAAAGACGCCTCGGAATCCGAGACGCCTCGTCGTTGTTTGCTGCGCTCGCGGCTAGCTGCGGCGCTTGCGGGCGGCGGCGCTCTTCTTCTTGCGGCGGACGCTCGGCTTCTCGTAGTGCTCGTGCTTGCGGGCTTCCGCGAGGACGCCGGCCTTCTGGGTCG
>JAXDMA010000187.1:0-3042 GCA_034666305.1 Vulcanimicrobiota bacterium | reverse complement strand
GCCGTCGAGCTGACGTTGAGCAAGCCGACGAAGCTGCCGAAGGTCGCGGCCGACCCCGGCCAGCTGCAGCAGGTGCTCGCGAACCTCGTCGACAACGCGGTCAAGTACTCACCCGACGGTGGCCGGGTCACGGTCACGCTGGAGCGGCGCGCCGACCAGATGCGCTTCGCGGTGAGCGATCCCGGCCTCGGCATCCCGGCCGCCGAGCAGCGGCGCATCTTCGAGAAGTTCTACCGCCTCGATCCGGACATGAACCACGGGATCGGCGGCACCGGCCTGGGCCTCTACATCTGCCGCGAGCTCGTGCGCCGCGTCGGCGGACGCATCTGGGTCGAGTCGCAGGAAGGCAAGGGGTCGACGTTCTTCGTCGAGCTGCCGCTCGCGCACGACCGCGCACCGAAGAAGAGCAAGGCCGCGAGCCAGGCGCGCGCCGCCTGACGAGCCCGCCGGACGGCGTGAGGCGTCGCCGCCCCATCGCCGCCTCGGCGTGATCGTCGTTACTTCTTGTGCTTCCTCGCGGCTGCGGCGATCTTCGCCTTCGCGCGCTTGATCTGCTTCGCCGTGCACCGTCCGACGGTGTCACCGTGCTTCTTGTGCGCCTTCACCGACGACACCGGCACGCTGATCGAGACCAGAGGCCTCGTCTTCGATTTGGTGTGGTGGCAGATGACGACCTTCGCCGGCTTGCCGTACTGGGCGTTGGCCGGGCTCCCGACCGCGGCCGGTGAGGTGCCGGCCGAGCTGAAGCCTGCGAGCGCAACGGCGAGCAGGATGGAGATCGCCACTACGGCAACGCCGAGCAGCGTCCTGGTGCGTTGGTTGTCGAACCCTTGCTTGCCAGCCATGGGCAGCCCCCCTGGGGTTGCTTGCGTACCTGTCCTCCCTTCTTCGTCCCGGTCGCCGGTCTCAAAACGCGGAATCCCGTCAAGATCCTGTAAAGAGGCCGATTTGCAGGGGTTTCAGGCGCGGGGAGAGGCTCCCAGGGTGGTGGCCGACGGTGCCTCGTAGTCGATCTTCGCCATCACGTGCTTGATCTGCGTGTAGTCCTCGAGGCTGTAGACGCTGAGATCCTTGCCGTACCCGGAGCCCTTGTAGCCCCCGTGCGGCATCTCGCTGACCAGCGGGATGTGGTCGTTGATCCATACGGTTCCGAACTGGAGCTTGCGTGCCGCGTTCAGCGCGCGGCCGACGTCGCGCGTCCACACGCTCGCCGCGAGCCCGTAGCGCACGTCGTTCGCCCACGCGATCGCCTCGTTGTCGTCCGCGAACCGCTGCACCGTGACGACCGGCCCGAAGACCTCGCGCTGCACGATCTCGTCCGACTGGCCCACGTCGACGATGACCGTCGGCTTCACGAAGAAGCCGCGTGAGCCGTTCCCGCCGCCGCCAGTCAGCACGGTCGCGCCCTTCGCGCGCTCGAGGAATCCGAACACGCGGTCCTGCTGTGCCTTCGAGATCACAGGCCCCATCTCGATCGCGTCGCCTTCCGCAGGGTCGCCGACGTGCAGCGACTCAACCGCGGGAACGAGCTCCTCGAGCAGCCGGTCGTAGATCTTCGGCCCTGCGATGATGCGCGACGCCGCGGTGCAGTCCTGGCCCGAGTTCCAGTAGCCGGCGATCTTGATCGCCTCCGCGACGGCCTTCGGGTCCGCGTCGTCGAACACGACGACCGGCGCCTTGCCCCCGAGCTCGAGGTGGACGCGCTTGAGGGAATCGGCCGCGGTGTGCGCGATCGCCTTCCCGGTCTCGACGTCGCCGGTCAGCGACACGAGCCGGATGTCCGGATGCTTCGCGATCGCTTCGCCGACCGGCACGCCGTTGCCGGTCACCACGTTGAGCACGCCCGCGGGAACGACGTCCTGCGCGAGCTGCAGGAAGCGCAGCAAGGACAGCGGCGTCTGCTCCGACGGCTTCAGCACCTGGACGTTGCCGGCCGCCAGCGCGGGCGCGAGCTTCCACACGGCCATCATCAGCGGGTAGTTCCACGGCGTGATCCCGCCCACGACGCCGAGGGGCTCACGGCGGATCATCGACGTGTAGCCGCGCATGTACTCGCCCGCGGACTTGCCCTCGAGGACGCGCGCGGCGCCCGCGAAGAAGCGGATGTTGTCCGAGCAGACCGGCATCTCGTCCTTCGCGTACGACAGCGGCTTGCCGACGTTGCGCGATTCGATCTCCGCGAGCTCGTCCGCGTTCTCGTCGAGAACGTCCGCGAGCTTCAGCAGGAGATCGGCGCGCTCGCCGGGAGTCGAGTCGAGCCATTCCGGGAGCACGTCCTTCGCGGCCTGCACGGCGTTCGCCACGTCGTGCTCGTCGCAGAACGGCACCTGGGCGATCACCTCTTCCGTGGCGGGGTTGATCACGTCCATCGTCTCCCCCGACGCGGCGTCGGTCCAGTTGCCGCCGACGAGGATCTGATGCCGCGTGACAGTCGTGCTCATCGAATGCCCTCCCTCATTGCTCGGTTCGCAGGATGCCTGATTCGTGGGTCAGCCGCTGCGCGATCACCACGGGGACGATAGTCAGCGCGAGCACGATCAGGACGACGACGTTGACCTCTGGCAGCTGCTGGCCGAGGCGGATGTTCCCCAGGATCCACAGCGGCAGGGTGTTGTTCGCGCCCGCGGTGAACGTCGTCACGATCACCTCGTCGAAGGACAGCGCGAACGCGAGCAGGGCGCCGGAGATGAGCGCGGTCGAGATCGCCGGGAACGTGACGAACCGCATGGTCTGCCACCCGTTCGCGCCGAGGTCCATCGACGCCTCCGTCAGCGAGCCGGGAATGCGACGCAGCCGCGCGATCACGTTGTTGTAGACGACGACCACGCAGAACGTCGCGTGCCCGATGACGATCGTCCAGAGCCCGAAGTTGAACTTCCAGAACGCGAAGTAGGAGCTGAGTGCCATGCCGGTGATGATCCCGGGCAGCGCGATCGGCAGCACGAGCAGGAACGAGATCGCGTCTCGGCCGAAGAAGCGGAAGCGGTGCACGCCGAAGGAGGCGGCGGACCCGAGCACGAGCGCGACCAGCGTCGCGAAGGC
>JAXDMA010000186.1:0-8400 GCA_034666305.1 Vulcanimicrobiota bacterium | reverse complement strand
TCATCGTCCTGCTCGTAGGTGATTTCGCCTCGACGTTCTTCTACCACGTGCCCCAGCACGTGTGGGGCAAGCTGCACCTCCGCACGCACCACGACCGCCGGAGGTCCTACTGGGATCACGCGGTGCTCTCGCGCGATCCCCAGGTCCTGCTCGACGGCTTCCTCGGCGCGGTCCCGTACCTCGTCATCGCCGGCATGTGCGCGTCGATATCCGTGTACGGTGCGGTCGCCGGCCTGCTGCTGGGCCAACTCCACGTGTGGTGGCGCCATACCACCGAGCTCGGCTGGCGCACGCCCGCTTGGGGCATCCGCCTCGCCCGCGCGCTGCAGATCGTCCTGCCCGAGGACCACGACGGGCACCACCGCAACCCCGAGATCGAGTTCGGCGACATCTTCCGCTTTTACGATGCGCCCTCGCGCGCGCTGATCGTGTTCTTCCGCACCCTGGACCCCAAGCGCAAAGCCGCTGCCTTGCGCCGCGCCGCGATGATGAAGCGGCGCAAGATGGTCAAGCAGACCAGCTGAGGTGGGATGACCAAACGCGTCCTCTTTCTGATCTCCGATACGGGCGGCGGACACCGCGCCGGGGCGCAAGCCGTCGGTGCCGCGCTCGACGAGATCGACGGAGCGACGCGGTTCGAATGGCGCATCGACGACATCGCGACGCATTGCACGTTTCCGCTGTCCGCATTGGGGCCCGCATATAGCGCGGCCCTTCGTTATGCCCCGCCGATCTACGGCGCGCTCTACCACGCCACCAACGGCCGGCGCCGCTACAAGACGATCGTGCGGTTCTGCGAACCGCTCTACCGCGAGCGCCTGCGCGAGGTGTTCACCCAGTATCAGCCCGACGTGATCGTGTCCGTCCACCCGCTGCTCAACCACGCCGCCCTGCGCGCCCGCGCGGACGCCGGGATGCAGCAGGTCCCGATCGTCACCGTCATCACCGACCTCGGGCGCGTCCACGAGGGCTGGCTGCTCCCCGAAGCCGACCTGACCGTCGTCCCGGCGCGTGAAGTGTACCAGCGCGCGATCGAGCGCGGCGTGCCCCCGGAACGCCTGCGCCTGCTGGGCCACCCCATCCACCCCCGCTTCGAAGACGTCTCCGGCTCCAAGGCCGAGATCCGCAAGAAGTTGGGGCTGCCCGAGAAGGCGACGATCGCGCTGCTGATGGCCGGCGGCGAGGGCGGCGGGAAGCTGCTGCCGACGACGCTGGGCCTGGCAAAGGCCGGACTCGACTATCATCTCGTGGTCGTCACCGGCCGTAACGCCGCGCTCAAGGCGAAGCTCCAGGAGTTGGCCCCGTCGCTCCCCACGCCGATGACGGTGCTGGGCTTCCGCAACGACGTGCCCGAGCTGATGCGCGCCGCCGATCTGCTGGTCACCAAGGCGGGTCCCGGCACGATCGCGGAGGCCTCCGTCGCCGAAGTCCCGGTCGTGGTCTACGACTACGTGCCCGGGCAAGAGCGCGGCAACCTCGACTACGTGCGCACCAACGGCATCGGCGTCGTCGCGCTCACCACGGCCGAAGTGGTGTCGTCGGTCGCCCGGATCGTGCACAACCAGGAGCGACTCGGAAAAATGCGGTCGCAGCAAACCGCGATCGCGCCGCGCGGCAGCTCGCGCCGGATCGCCGAGCTCATCGGCCAGATCGCGATCAGCGGCCGCCGCCCCACGATCCCCGCCGCCGGCTAACTCCTTGCCGCCCACGCTGACGATCGACGTCCCCGCGGAGGTCGCCGCCGAGGTCGTCGCGACCCGGCGCGACCTGCACGAGCACCCGGAGCTCGGATTCGAGGAAGAGCGCACCGCCGCCATGGTCGCCGGCCGGTTGCGCGCGCTCGGTTTCGACGTGCATACCGGGATCGGCAAGACCGGCGTCGTCGGCGTGCTGCGCGGCACGCGGCCCGGCAAAACGATCATGCTGCGCGCCGACATGGACGCGCTCTCGATCGACGAGGAAAACGACGTCCCGTACCGGTCGCGCACGCCGGTGCACATGCACGCGTGCGGGCACGACGGGCACGTCGCGATGCTCCTAGGCGCCGCGCGGATCGTGATGAGCCGCCGCGGCGACGTCGCCGGAACGGTCTGCTTCTTGTTCCAGCCCGCCGAAGAAGGCAAAGGCGGCGCCAAGGCGATGGTCGCCGACGGCGTGCTCGAGCGGTTCGGCATCGAGCGCGCGTACGGACTGCACCTCGCGTCGACGCATCCCGCCGGCCAAGTCGGGTTTCGCGAGGGCGCGTTCTACGCGTCGAGCGACTCGATCGAGATCACCGTCGAAGGCAAAGGCGGACACGGAGCGGCGCCGCATCAGACCGTCGATCCCGTGTACGTCGCGTCGCAGTTCGTCGTCGCGGTGCAGCAGATCGTGTCACGCAACATCGATCCGATCGAACCCGCCGTCGTCACGATCGGCGCGATCAACGGCGGCACGACGCACAACGTGATTCCCAGCCGCGTCCGGCTGCTGGGCACGGTTCGCGCGTTCGATGCCGGCGTGCGCGAGAAGATGGCCGAGCGGATCGAGCGCGTGCTGCGCGGCATCTGCGAGAGCTCGGGCGCGACCTACGAGTTCGAATACCTGTGGCGCTATCCCGTGACGTCGAACGACGTGGAGCAGACGCGCTACGCGCGCGCACTCGCGGAACGCGTCGTCGACGCGCGGCGCGTCGCCGACGTGCCGAAGCTGATGGGCGCGGAAGACTTTTCGTTCTTCGCCGAGCGGGTGCCGGCGTGTTTCTTCACGATCGGAAGCAACGGCGGCGAGAACAGCGCGTTCCCGCACCACCATGCGCGCTTCGACATCGACGAGTCCGCGCTCGAAACAGGCGTGCGCATGATGACGGCGCTCGCGCTGGACGCACCGCAGCACGCGCCGTGAGGGCGCCCTTGCGCTAGTTTCGGCTGGGCTGGTGGCGCTCGACGACTTCCGCCGGCGTGCGCGGGTAGCGCGCGCCGAGGATCTCGCGCAGGGTCGTTTCGCAGCCGCAGGTCCGTGACGGCGAGCCGCGGCCCAGCATGAGCGCCCGGCAGCCGTCGAGATGGTGGAGTGATGCCCGGTGTCCGCAGTCGTCGCAAATGGGCGGCAACAGCGCGGGTATGTCGCGCTCGTTCACGGAGTCAGTCTCCACCCCGCCACTTACGCGGGGCTTACGAACTCTTACGCGGCGGCGCTCGCGCGGGGCTGAGCGAGCAGGCCGCCGCGCATGGCGGCGGTCGCCGCGCCGACCGCGCCCGCGTCGTTGCCCAGCGTCGCGCGCACGATCCGGGTGGTTCCGCGCGGGACCATCGTGGTGCGGACCTCGACGAGCGGCTTCACGCGGTCGAGCAAGAAATCGCCCGCGCTCGAGACGCCGCCGCCCAGCGCGATCACCTCGGGGTTGACGAACGCGATGACGTTGGAGAGCCCCAGCGCCAGATCGTCGCAGAATGCGCCCCACGCGGCCACGGCGTGCGCGTCGCCGGCCTGGGCCGCCTTGCGGATGGCCTTCGAGCCGAGCTTCTCGCGCGGGACGTCGAGCAGCGCGCTGCGCGGGAACGACGGCGCGAGGCGCATCGCGTGGCGGATCAGGCCCGTGCCCGACGCCTGAGCCTCGAAGCAACCCACCTTGCCGCAGCCGCAGATGAAGCCGCCGTCCGGGCGGATCGTATGATGGCCGAACTCGCCCGCACCGTTCTGGTTGCCCAGCGCGAGCACGCCGCTGGCGACGAAGCCGCCGCCGATCCCGGTGCCGAGCGTCAGCAGCGCGAAGTTCTGCGTGCCCTGCCCGACGCCGTGCGCATACTCGCCCAGCGTCGCGCACCGCGCGTCGTTGCCGACGAAGACCGTATATTTCGGAAACGCCGCGCGCACGCGGTCGCCCAGCGGCACGTTCGTCCAGCCGAAGTTCGGCGAGTACCGGATGGTGCCGCTGGCGGGATCGATGTTGCCGGGCGACCCGATCCCGATTGCGACGACGTCGTGCTTGACCGCGTCGATCGCGCTTTTCACCACGGCCGCGAGCGCGTCGACGACGGCGGCGGGCGCGCGGTCGGTGATGTCCTGCTCGAACTTCGCGTGGATCTCACCGGCCTCGTCGATCGCCGCAGCCATCACGTGCGAGCCGCCGAGGTCGACGCCGATCGCGGCGCGCGGCACTACTGCGGTACTCGCGGCGACGGCGAGGGCGCCGGCCGCACCGGCGGCGGGGTCGGAGGCGGCACGCCGGGCGGGACGTCGACGACGTTGGACGGGTCGTCCCATTTGTCGTAGGTCACGTGCAACGGCGTCGGCAGCGCTTGCAGCACGACGGTGCACGCGTGCGGGCGATACGTCGCCTTGTCGTACGTGCACTCCATCGTCGCGGGAACCTGCGCGTTGCCGACGGCGAGCGAGCCGAATGCACCGTACGCCACGCCGCCTTCCGTGCGGTCGGCGAGCGGCTCGACCTTCGTGTCCGGAGCCCCCATGTACAGCAAGTTCTTGCGCGGGGTCCGCACCACCGGCACCACGTTCGCCGTCCACGGGCTCCCGGCGGTGCGATAGTACATCGCCGGACCGACCACCACCGACTCGGCCGAATTACCGCCGGCGCTCGATTGCACGCGCACGCGGTCGCGGCCGACGGACACGATGTCGATCGCGAAACCGTTCGGGCCTTGGACGGTCACGCGATACGACGCCGCGCCGCTGATGGCGCCATCGATCTTCGCCGTGAGCGCCGCCCCGTCGTCGGCCGCCGCTACCGGGACGGCCGCCGCGACGACCAAGGCGACCGTGAATGCGCTCCACGCGCGTGTCATCTGCATGGCGCGGGGTTTTCCTCACCGAAGCATACGGACCATGCAGGAGACGATCGATCTCATCGCCCACCGCGAACTTCGCAATCTGCGCGCGTACACCAAGGAAACGGGTCAGCCGACGAAGCTCAGCGAGCTCGACCTCGACCCGATGACGAACGTTCAGGAGATCGAGTTCGACGAAGAGCACGTCACGGTGCATTACAACACCGTGACCGAACGCAAGTACAACGCGAATCAGGTCACGCGCAAGGAATGGGTCTACAAATACAACGACGACCCCGAGTTCGTCGCAGCGGTGAAGCAGGTGGTCGACCTGGCCCGCAAGCACTTGTACGACCTGCCCGAAAACGTCGCGTGCCCGCCCGGATGCGCGGAATGCTGCAGCGGTTACGAGCCGTTCGTCAGCCGCGACGACGTGCAGCGGATCGCGGACCGTTTCGAGATGTCGTACGACGCGGTCATGGAGCAGTACGTCGTCGCGCGGGAGTCTGCCGACGGCTTTGCCGTCGGCTGGCTGCGCAAGGTCGACGACGACGGCGCGTATAGCGACGACGCGCAGCACAAGTGCGTGTTCCTCATGGGGCCGCGGAGCGGACGATATTACTGCGGGATCTACGAATCCCGCCCGCACGACTGCCGCGCGTTTACGCCAGTCGGCTGCGAAGACGTCGACACGGCGCTGCCGCGCGGCGGCGAGTATAAGGTCGGCAAGCCGTTCACTCCCAAACGCGCGCGCGTGCGCAACGGCAAAGCCGCGGATCACGAACGCGGCCGCATGACGCAGGGTGCGACGAAGAACGTCGGCAACGACGGAACCCCGACGGGCCGCAGCGGCAAGTGACGGCGCGGCCCGTCACGGCCGCGGCCTACGACGCCGTCATCATCGGCGGCGGGCACAACGGTCTGGTGACCGCGTGCTATCTCGCGCGCGCGAAGTGGAAGGTGCTCGTGCTCGAGCGCCGCTACATCGTCGGCGGCGCGTGCGTGACCGAAGAGAACATCTTCCCCGGTTACAAAGTGTCGACGGCCGCGTACGTGAACAGCTTGTTCCGGCCGGAGATCATTCGCGACCTGCGCTTGCGCGACTACGGCTTCGAGCTGCTGGAGCGCAACCCGTCGTCGTTCTCGCCGTTTCCCGACGGCCGATATCTGATGCTGGGCGCGGACGAAGCGCAGAACGCGCGTGAGATCGCGAAGTTCAGCGAGCGTGACGCGCTGAATTATCCGAAATACGTCGCCATGCTCGAGCGCGTCGCGCAGGTGATCGAGCCGACGCTCGTGCAGAGGCCCCCCAATCCGGTGCGGCCGGGCCTGGGCGACCTGCTCGCACTCGGCAAGCTCGGCCTCTCCGTGAAAGGCCTCGACGGCTCGATGGGCGAGGCCGTCGAGATCCTCACCGGCGCTGCGCGGCCGATCCTCGATCGCTGGTTCGAATCCGAACAGCTCAAGGCGACGCTCGCGACCGACGCGATCATCGGCGCGTTCGCGTCGCCCTCGATGCCGGGCACGGCGTACGTGCTGTTTCACCACGTCATGGGCGAGACCAACGGCGCGCGCGGCGTGTGGAGCTACGTCAAGGGCGGGATGGGCGGCCTCACGCAGGCGCTCGCCAAAGCTGCGGCCGATCTGGGCGTCGAGATCCGCACCGAAGCCGAGGTGACGCGCATCCTGGTCGAAAACGGGCGCGCGGCCGGCGTCGCGCTCGCGGACGGCGGCGAAGTGCGCGCTCGGCACGTCGCCAGCAGCGTGGACTGCCGCCTGACGTTCGAGACGTTTCTGGGGCCCGAGCAGCTGCCCGCCGAGTTTCTCGCGGAGATCCGGCGCATCGACTACGGCAGCGCGTCGGCGAAGATCAACGTCGCGCTCGCGGCGCTGCCCGGCTTTACCGCATGTCCGGGCGCGCAAGCGGGACCGCAGCACCGGGGCACCATCCACCTCTGTCCCGATCAGGACTACATCGAGCGCGGATACGACGACGCGAAGTACGGCCGGCCGTCGGCAGACCCCGTCGTCGAGTGCACGATCCCATCGGCGGTCGATCCCACGGTCGCGCCGCCCGGCAAGCACTTGATGTCGATGTTCTGCCAGTACGCGCCGTACACGCTGCGCGACGGACGCTGGGACGACGCCGCCAAGAACGCCTTCGCCGACAGCTGCTTCGACGTCGTCGAACGGTACGCGCCCGGATTCAAGGCGTCGGTGATCGACCGCCAGGTGCTCAGCCCGGTGGACATCGAGGCGAAGTTCAATCTCACCGGCGGCAACATCTTCCAAGGCGCGATGAGCTTGAACAAGCTGTTCATGTTTCGGCCGGCGCCGGGCTGGGCGAACTACCGGACCCCGATCAAGGAGCTCTTCCTGTGCGGCTCGGCCGCGCACCCGGGCGGCGGCGTGATGGGCGCCCCCGGCTGGAACGCCGCGCGCGAGATGCTCAAAGGTCGCGCTTGATCGGTACGGAAGCGTACTCTATCTCGTTTTCTATGAGGTTCGGCTTATGAAGGCAATCATTGCTACGATCGCGCTCGGCGCGACGCTCGTCGTCGGCGCTTCGACGCCCGCTCCGGCGGCGGACGCGATGAAGGGCGGCGCGATGATGATGACGCGCTGCCCCAGCGGCTACGTGCTCAACGCCATCGGCGGTTCGGGCGAATCCGGCTGCGCGACGCCGCGCGCGCTCGGGACGGGCATCGTGCTCGGCCTCAAGGTCACGGGCGAGCCGAAGGGCGCCGACCAGCCCGCGCACATCCACCGCGGGAAATGCGGCTCCAACGGGCCCGTCGTCTTCCCGCTGACCGACGTCAAGGCCGGCATGTCGTCGACGCCGATCGCGTTCGCGAAGTGGAAGACCGTCAACCATGGCGGCTACTACATCAACATCCACGAGTCCAAGGACAACATCCCGCACATCGTCTCGTGCGCCAACATCACGGCCATGCCGATGCACGGAGCGATGTAACCGGACAGCCATCGACGCGCAGACAGAGGCCGTCGCGGCAACCGCGGCGGCCTCTTTTGTCGCAGGCGATGACCGGCGGCGGCCGAAGGGACGGCGAACGTCGCCTCACCGCCCGGAGGACTTTTTCGTGCGCACACTCGTCTCGGCCGCAATCGGTGCGGCACTCATCCTCGCCGCCACCGCCCAGAGCCCCGCGCCCGCCGTGCGGAAGCTGCCGACGCAGATCCGACTGCTCGAGCAGAACAAGTCCGAGGAATCGGGCACGGCAACGCTGCTCGACGGCTCGAAGGGCCTGATCGTCCGGCTTCGCATGCGAGGCGGCGCCGAGGTCGATCAGCCCGCGCACATCCACAAGGGCACCTGCGACAAGCTGGATCCTAAGCCCGCGTACCCGCTCACGACCGTGCACGAAGGTCAGTCGGAGAAGACGATCGAGGGCGTGACGATCGCGCAATTGCAGAAAACTCCGTACGCGATCAACGTCCACAAGTCGACCAAAGAGGTGCCGGTCTATGTCGCCTGCGGGAATATCGTCGCGCCCAAGTAGCCACCCGCCGTTCAACGAGGGCGCCGCGCATGCCGCGGTGCCCTCGCGTTTCGGCGCGCCCGCGCTGGACGACATGCCGGACGACGTGCGCGCGATCTGTGAGGAGACGCGCG
>JAXDMA010000185.1:0-4296 GCA_034666305.1 Vulcanimicrobiota bacterium | reverse complement strand
TGCGGGCCTTGGGGCCGGATCGGGAGGGCGTCCATCAGCCGATCGACCTGATGAATTCCTTGACGATTTGGTTGTCTGCTTTGCGCTGTTGCATGGCGACGTCGCGCAGGGTGTTCGTCTCGCGCAGCAGCTCCGAGCGCTCCGAGGTCATCTCGTCGAACTGCTGCGACTGCGCTTGGAGCTGGAGCTGGAACATCATCTGCTGCGCGTTGAGCGCCTCGGTGCCGGCCAGGTAGCCGCCGTTGACCATGTTTTGCGCGCCGTTGCTGAAGCCGCCGACCGTCGACGCCCCGGTGCCGCCGAAGCCGCCGGCGAGCGCGCCCGCACCGATGGTGATGGGGTTGCCGCCCATCGCCGCGCCCTGAGCGGCGCCGGCAACCGCGCTGAGGAGGTTGAAGCCCATGTCTGCTGTCCTTTCCTAGTCGTTGGTGTCGTCGCCGGGCCCCGTCGAGGGCGCGACGTCGCGGTCCCGGCCGTCGGTCTGCGGAATCGGCCGGTAGGGCGGCAGGCTCAGCGGGGTCGCAAACGGCGTCAGCGCCGATTGGCCGGCCGGGTTCGCCGTGACGTCCAAGCCGAGCTGCGCGAGGAGTCCCCGCAAGGCGTCGACCGCGGCGGCCGAGTCGCGGGGATCGGGCGGCTGCGCCGGGGTGCCCGCGCTCGGGCCCGCCTGAGCGCCGCCCAGCCGGTCGTAATGGCGGAAGACGGAGTCGGCGTAGCTCAGGGCCTTGCCGTCGCCCCAGTCGGTGCGGGTGCCCGCTGCCGTGGGCGACCCGCTATTGTAGGCCGAGAGCGCAGAGCGGACGTCGCCGCCGTAGCGGCGGAGGTTCGCCTCGAGCATCCCGGCGGCGTAGTCGGCGTTGCTGGCCGGGTCCATCGCGGAAGGCCCGCGGGCAAAGGCGTGCCAGCGGTCGTCGATCTGGAAGACGCCGCGGCCGTGACCGCCGTCGCCGACGATGTTGCGGCCCGAGTCGCTGCCCGGTCCGCCGGTCTCCTGGGCGGCGACGGCCGCGAGGAGCCGCGGTTCGAGGTGGTGCCGGGTCGCCGCGGCCTCGATTTGGGCGCCGAAGGCGATGGTGACGTTCGTGTTCATGGCACCCGTCAATCACGCGACTATGGCGTTTGACAAGGCCCCCGGCGTGGTCTACCATGGGTCAGTTGCATGGGGTTCTCCTCGCGGGGGACCCCGTTCTATGGTATGGGTTCTTCACTGGTCATCGACATCGGCTCCATCCTGTTCGCGGGCCGGCCGATGTCCCTCGACGATCGGGTCGAGGTCGCGCCGTTCTCCTCGTTCACGTTCCCGCAGCCGGCGCACGTCCGCCTCGAATTGCGGCGCGTCGACCGCGGGCTGGACATCGGCGGGACCGTCGACGTGGTTGCCGAGGGCCCGTGCGGCCGGTGTCTGGACGACGTGGTCGTCCCGATGACGGTCGAGGTCGAGGAACGTTTCGATCCGCCAAGCGGAACGAGCGACCCCTTCGGCGAGAACAACGTACTGAGCGGTACCGACCTGGACGTGGCCGATCTGGTGAGACAACTCGTGACCAGCGCGCTGCCACTGACACTGACGTGTCGCGAGGACTGTCGTGGGCTCTGCGACACGTGCGGACGGAGCAAGAACGCGGGCGGTGGATGCACCTGCCTAACGGAAGGCGATCATGGCGAATCTCAAATGGAAGACCCCCCGGTCCAAGACGCGTAGCCGCCGGGCTGCGAACTGGAAGCTCAACCCCGTGACGACGGTCGAGTGCCCGCAGTGCCACCAGCCGAAGCGCCCGCATTTCGTGTGCGACTTCTGCGGAACGTACGACGGCCGGCAAGTCGTCGCGAAAGACGAGCACGCCGGACACAGCCACGGTTAGCGGTTGAACCAGACCGGAGTCCGCATCGCGGGCGTCGGGCACCACGTGCCCGCCAAGGTCCTCACGAACGCCGATCTCGAGAAGATGTTCGAGACGTCGGACGAGTGGATCGTCACGCGCACCGGGATGAAGGAGCGGCACATCGCCGCCCCCGACGAGCCGACCAGCGACATCGCGGTTGCCGCCGCGCGCAACGCGCTGGCGAACGCGGGCCTGGTCGCGACCGATCTGGACTGCATCATCGTGGCGACGGTGACGCCGGACTACGCGTTCCCCGCGACCGCGTGCATCGTCGGCGCCAAGCTCGGTATCCAGGGCGTCCCCGGGTTCGACATGGAGATCGCATGCAGCGGCTTCATCTACGGGCTCACCGTCGCATCGAGCATGATCCGCACGGGCGTCTTCAAACGAATTCTCTTGATCGGCGCCGAGGAGCTTTCGCGGCTCGTGAATTACGACGACCGCAACACGGCCGTGCTGTTCGGTGACGGCGCCGGCGCGGTGGTGCTCGAAGCGTGCGCGGCCGATTCGTTCCTGGGCTCCGAGCTCGGCGCGGACGGCACGAACCCGAGCGACCTGTACCTGCCCGTCGGCGGGACCGGCGCGGCGCGCATGACCGCCGACGACATCGCCTGTAAGCGCGACACGATCACGATGAACGGCCGCGAAGTGTTCAAGTTCGCCGTCACCAAGATGATCGCGGCGACGACGCACGCGCTCGAAAGCGCGGGCCTTACGCCGCACGACATCGCCTGGGTGATCCCGCATCAAGCCAACAAGCGCATCATTGAAGCGGCGTCGAAACGGCTCGACATTCCCAACGAGCGCGTCGTCATCAACATCGAGCGCTACGGCAACACCAGCGCCGCGTCGATCCCGATCGCGCTGTCGGAAACGGCCGCGGCGGGCAAACTCAAGGACGGTGACGTGCTGCTCTTCGTCGGCTTCGGCGGCGGATTGAGCTGGGGCGCCGTCGCCTGGCGCTGGAACGGAAACGGCTCGACGAAAGCGACGGCCTAAGCTTCCGATGATGCGCGTCGGCGTCGTATTCCCGGGTCAAGGTTCGCAGGCCGTCGGCATGGGCGTCGACGTCGCGCGCGCGTTTGGGGCCGCGGCCACGTGCTTCAGCAGCGCGAAGATCATCCTCGGATACGACCTGCTCGCGCTGTGCGAGCGCGGTCCGGAAGAACAGCTGCGCGAGACGCGCTACGCGCAGCCGGCGATCTTCGTCACCAACGTCGCGCTCGCCAAAGCGGTCGGGGACGTGCTCGATCCGGTCGTAAGCGCCGGGCATTCGTTCGGCGAGTACTGCTCGCTGACGCTCGCGGGCGCGCTCACGTTCGAGACGGCGCTGTCGCTGGTGAACCAGCGCGGTTTGGCGATGCAGCGCGCCACGGCGCACGCGCAGGGCGCCATGGCGGCCGTGCTTGGACTCGCGCCTGATCCGCTGCGCGACGCGGTCGCGCAGGCGGTCGCGCAAGGCGCGGGCCGCGTGCAGCTCGCGAACTTCAACGCGCCGGGTCAGATCGTGATCAGCGGCGACGCCGACGCGGTGCGCGTCGCAGGCGAACACGCGTTGGCTGCCGGCGCGAAACGCGTCGTGCCGCTCAACGTCAGCGGAGCGTGGCACAGCGTGCTGATGGATCCCGCGCGCGAAGAGTTCGCGCGGCACGTCACGGACGCGATCGTGATGCCGCCGCGATTCACGGTGATCTCCAACGTCGATGCGCAACCGTATTCCGACGTCGAACAGATCAAGACGAACCTCATCCGCTCGGTGACCGACGAAGTGCGCTGGCACGACGCCGCGGTGGCTATGGCGGCGATGGAGCTCGACCTCGTCGTCGAGTTCGGCGCGTCGCCCGTCCTCGCGCCGATGTTCAAGCGCATCGACGGCGCCCCCAAGGCCATCACCGTTTCCGACGCCGCCGGCGTCGAGAAGCTGCGCGCGCAACTCGCCGCCGCGCCGGCAAACCGGCGCGAGCTCGTCGAAGGATGAGCCTGACCGGAAAGTTCGCCGTCGTCACCGGCGCCAGCCGCGGTATCGGCCGCGCGATCGCCGTCGATTTGGCGCGCGCGGGAGCGGACGTCGCCCTGTTCGGCCGTGACCTCGCGGCGCTCGAAGAAACACAAGCCGCCTGCGCGGCCGCGCGCGAGGGCGCGCGCACCAAAATACACGTCGTGGACGTCACCGACGAAGCGGCCGTGGCAGAGCATATCGGGCAGATGGTCGCGGCCGTCGGCCGCATCGACATCGCGGTCGCGAACGCCGGCCAGGCGAAGGACGGCTTGATCCTCCGCTTCAAAGCCGCCGACCTCGACCACCTCATCGACGTGAACCTCAAGTCGGCGTTCTACCTGAGCGCGGCCGTCGCCAAGCCGATGATGAAGCAGCGCGGCGGGGCGATCGTCTTCGTCTCGTCGATCGTCGGGC
>JAXDMA010000184.1:0-34064 GCA_034666305.1 Vulcanimicrobiota bacterium | reverse complement strand
TTCGAGTATGCCGTGCTGGCGGCCACGAACGATCCGAAGCGCCGGCTGCTCGCGGTGATCGACACGTTGGACGCCTGGGTCGGAACGAATCGGTTTCGGGCCGACTTGGCGCTGAGCGCGCGATCGTCCGTCACCGGCCGGCTGCAGGAAGACGACGTGCGGGAGCACCTTGCGGAAGTCGAACGCTTCGCAATGGCCCTGGGCGTCGCTGCGCGCCTCGCATCGCCGACCAGGTACGCGGCTTTCGTCGCGATGAGCGTAGCCGGCGCGGCGGCGTGGTACGACCGCCGCGTGGCCGCACGCGCCGCGAGCATCGCGTTTGTCGAGCGCGAGATCGCTCGGCACCGGTGAGTCGCACGCCACACATCTCAGTCGCGTATCGCGCGACAGCGGGCGCACTTGTGCCGCATTTGGTCTAACCATATCTAGCCAGGCCTGTATCAGTGCGCGCATCATGATGGCGCTCGACGACGTCCCGCCGACGCGAGACGGACGAGATCCGAAGCGGGGGTGCCATGTTCGGACGCTCACTCGGCCGAGGCGTGCTCGGCGTAACGTTCGTCGTGCTCGCCACGGTGGCCACGGTTCCGGCGCAAGCCAATCCCGTGGTCACCGTGCGCGTCACGAATGCGTCCACCGCATTCGATCTCGCGTACGCTGCGAGCGCATCGACCCTGGGCGGTTACGTCACCTCGGACAACGCTCCACTGGCCACGATTCCGCGCCAGACCGGCGACGCGTACACCATCACGTCGGCGAGCCCCAAGGCGATCGCCGGCGAGCTGTTCTACCGCGCCGCAGGGGACCCGACCCGCGAGTGCACGTTCCGGTACACGCTCTCGTACGCCGGTACGAAGTTCGTGCTCACCGCCGACGCGCGCGCTAGCTGGACGGGTCAGGTGCGCTGCGCCGCGACCACGTCCGCCCTCGACAAGACCAAAGGCGACTTCACCGTGACCCTCACGATGCAGTGAAGGCCGTCGTACGAGTAACCAACCCTCTGGAGAACACATCATGAATCGTATCACGTCATTCCTCGCGCTGAGCGCGATCGTGGTCGCCGGCGCGTTCGCCGGCACGGCCGCCCAAGCGTCGGCGGCTAACGTCAACGTGCAGTTCAAAGTGCACAACGCGGATACGTCCGCAAGCATGATCCGTTCGGGCGCGCCGTCGTCCGGGATCAGCGGGCTGATCAACCCGGCAGCGGCAATCTTGCCGGGCGGCGACGACCCCGCGACCGGGTTCGCGCTGTTCTCCTTGCCGGCGCCGAACCTCAACAACTCCGTGCAGGGTACAGTGTCGTACGCGAACGCAAGCGACGGCATTAGCAACCTCTGCACGTTCACGATTACGGTTACGCGAACTGCAGCGAGCTCGTACCAGCTTGGGTTCTCCGTCTCGAACAATAACAGCCACTGTACGGCGCCGAGCGGTCCCGTGAACAGCACGACCGGGCAGTTCACGAGCACGACGTACGAACTCGACTGGAGCAGGTAGCGCCATCCGTCGCTCGGACCGGTCACCGGGCCGGTCCGAGCACGCGGGTCCCGTCGATCAGTACCGGTACGGTTGCACGGAATGGCTTTGAAAATAAAACGAGTTTGCGTCGATCTGGCCCGTCGCGACGCCGATCCGCTGCGCGCCGTTCACGCCGCCGAAGTACAGCGATCCGATATCGCCGTCCGAGAACAGCCCGGGCACGGTTTTGACCAAGCGCCCCGTCTCGTCGTATTCGTTCAGGCAGACGCGAAGGTTGAGGTCGAAGTCTCCCGGCGTGTTGGGGCAGAGTTTCGACCGCTGCAGGATGAGATGGTTCACGGGGTCGACGCCCAGGACGAGGGAATCACCGCCTGCCATGCTGCCGCCGTGGAAAACCCGTTCCCGGCCGAGGACGTGCTGATACGCACGGGTGGACGTGCCCGATGTCAAATTCAGGAACGTCAGCTCCGAGCGGGCTTCGGTGCCGTCCGCGTTCGCACACGTCGTGGCGATCGCCGCAATGTGCGTACCGGGATCGACTGTCATTTGATAGCCAAAGCCCGCGACCGCCCCCGCATCGATACCCAGGTTGCGTGTGCTGGCAGTACCCGCGGCGAAATCGATGGTGACGAGCTGCGGTGATTGCTGCTCGCACGGCACGGCGTGATCTTCGGTAAGGAGATACGCGCGGTCGGCGGGGGGATCGTACGCGAACGTAATAGAGGCGAATGGGTCGAAATCAGGCCCAAACGCCGCGCTCAGATTGACAGGCGCGTTGAACCCCGTTCCGGCCGTCACATCGCCGCGGGTGACCAAATAATCGCCCGTGGCGAGGTCCTGCGCGATGTACGCGGACCGTGTCGGCGACGAGTTGGCGGCGACCGAATAGACGTACGCGGTGCTCGGAAGGCTCCCCGGTGGGAACGTGAAGCCTATGAAACCGGCGCTGAGCGGCGCCGCGCGGAAGTAGCTGTTCGTTAAGCCGTCTTGAGAGCTCGCGGCGATCACGGTATCGTCTTGGACGAAGGGAAACCCGCCCATCAAGCCGATGTTCGACGTCAGCCCGAAGGGTTGCAAACCAATCGAGCCTGTTTGAGCATCGAACGGTTCGAGGAGCGCCAGCTCGGTGTTCGTCTGCAGGCTGCCGACGTTACCGAGCTCGGTGAGATACGCGTCGGTGCCGTTCGGGTTCATGTACACGCTCGAGATCGGGAGCCCGGCCGCGCCGGAGACGCCGTCGTACAACAGCGTGCCGGCGTCGCTGGCCTCTGCGACCGGTTTCGCGCCGTTCGCCGGCAACACGCGGACGTTGACCGTGGCTGTAGCCGGGATGTTCGCGACGACCGGGTCGATCGTCACGGACCCCGCAATGCCGCTCGCCTGCACGTGGTACAGCGAGCCCGTAATCACCCCGTCATCGTCGAGCACGTTCCCGTTCGGGTTGCGGAACCTGTTGAGGCCTCCGGGATACCCCTGGCTATAGAACTGCGGCGAGGGTGGAGGCGCCGCCAGCTCGATAATCGCGCCGGACGCGCCAGCAACGTGCGACACGTCGTATGAGACGATGAACGGGGATTTGTACGGAACCACGAGCGTGTGCACCGGCGCGCCCGTGTCATGCGGCAGCGACAGCAGCGGTGCCGGAGGGCGCGCGATACCGGCATCCACGCGCGTGAACGCGAGATCGCTAATGTCAGTGTTGACACCCGGCGTCGGCTGCAGATCGATCCAGAGCGTGTAGGTCCCGGCACCCGCGAGCGCTGATACGGGGACGTTCACCGTGCCGTTCGTCGACGGAAGCGGCATCGTGTAGTACGGGTAGATCCCCGCGCCTTGAAAGAAGAGGCTTCCGATGCCGGGGAACGAGACGTTCAACGTCGGCGCATGCAGCTTGTCGCTGGGATAACCGCGCAAGTCGTAGGTCACGGGGATCGTTGCACCGGACACGACGGGCGGTACCTTCGGCGCGAGGGCGAGCCGGGAGCTCGCTGCCGGCGGTCCGAACGTCAACTGAAACGTCGATTCCGCGATCGTGTGCAGGCCGGCGGACGCACTGTACGTGAGCGAAAGAGTCTGGGAGACGCCCGGCGTCAGCGCGACGCCGGCAGCCGCGAACAGTTGCGTGGGGAGCAAGCGGATGAACGGGGTCGTCGCGATGACGCGCGCCGGCTTGCCGGCAACCGTGAGGCGATAGCTCGCGTTCGCGGGGATGCCTTCCCAGTCCGGCGCGATGGTGATGTACGAGTTCAAGTCGGCACCGGTATCGCTGCCGGGCCAAGCGACGGCGTGGTCGGGAACGTTCCGCGTGAACGGTCCGTCGAGCTTGATGAACGATGGATCGAGCGCGGTGGTGAAGACGCTGTCGTTCACATAGCGTTCATTGAATGCCGCGATGATGTTGCCGCTCCGGCGACCTTGTACCGCAACGCGCGCGATGCCCGGCTGGAGCGGATGGCCAGAAGTCGCGAGCAACTGCTCGACGATGCGGCGCACGCTGATTTGCGGGCCGACGTTGAGCCGGATGTCGGATTGCGGAGGGTTTGCGACTGGTGTGCCTGTCGCGACGAGCAAATCGCGCACCTGCGCGGCGGTGGTGAGCGGATGGCCGCTCAGGCGCGCGACCTGGAGCGCGATCGCGGCCGCGGCGGCGACTTCCGGCGCAGATGCCGACGTACCGCCGACATTCTGCATCCCGACCGTAACCGCATCCGTGCCCAGGTGAAAGAGGGCGTTGACGTTGTCGCCGGGTGCCGAAACGTTCACCCGGCTTCCGAAGCCGCTCGAGAACCCGAGCGTACCGTTGTAGCGCGTTTCCGCGAATGCTTTGACGTTCGCGAGCCCGGCCATCGCCGGGTCTTGCGGGTTCGCCGAGGAGATGTCGTCGAGGGTCGACGAGCCGACGTCGATCGCGCCGCTGTCGGGGATGACCGACGGCGCCGTCGTGAACTCGAGGTCGTTCACGTTCGTGAATCCGGACGTTCCGACGTCCGTCGCCGCACTGCCGCCCGAGGGCCCGACCGCCGCCGTCGTGATCAAGCGCGTGCCGTCGTTCGCGGCAAGGCAGACGACGACGTTCGACGCGACGATGCCGGCCACGATGCTCTGCGAAAGCGGATCCTCTTCCAAGTACCGGCTAGGAAAGCCGAACGAGTCGAATCCGAATCCGATGCTGACCGTCATGACGTTCGGCGCCGGCTGCTGGCGCGCAGCGCCGATCATCGCCGCGAGCACGTCGCTGATGCCGACGAAGCCGTTGTTCGCGCCCGGCGCGACCCAGCGGTACGATGCGCCCGGTGCGATCCCAACGAGGTCCATCGCGAACGGCGCCGTCTTGCCGGGTCGCTGGAGCGCATCGGGGAGCGGAGCCATCATCGAGAAATCCAAACCGACTTCGCCGAGGAACGGATCGACGTTGCACACGTCCGCGGTCGGCGACAGCGCGCCGTTCGCGTCCGACACCCACACGGGGATCAGCGGCAGGGACGGCCAGTCGAGGTAGCGCTGACCGCCGACCATTCGGGTCGTCGGCCCGTACTGGCTCACCGCGAAATTGCACTGGTCGTTCGGATCCGTCGCAGCCGAGTCGTCGTCCGCATCGCCGAGGCCGACGTTGGTGATGATCTCGCCGGTCCCGGGGAGCTGGTTGAAGCGCGCGCCGATCTCATCGAATGCGGCGACCGCGTCGACGCCGGGCGCGTTCAGCAGTGCTTGCAGGTTGAGCGACACCGCCGTGTTCGTCGGCACCGTCGTCGCGGACGTCGCCGTATGCACGGACCGTCCGAACGTCTTCGGCGAGCGGTGAAAGCCGGCGATCTCGCGCAACGTGTCGTCGGAGATCGGCCGAGCGCCGGCGATCATCGACGTCACGGCGCGATCGGGGGCCGCGTAGCTGACGCCGGGGAGCGCGCGCAGGCGGCGTACGGCATCGGTGACCGAAGCGGCGCCGACGTGCAGCACGAACGTGTTGTCGAAGGCAACCAGCGGACGCCGTACGCGCGCTTCCGCGCGGGTCCGCAACGAGCTCAACGTCCCGCGGTCGACGTGGCCGAAGAGGCGGTCCACGCGGTCGACGCCCAGCGACATCAGTGCCGCGTTCGTGCGTTGGTCGTTCGTGTATGGGTGCGGGCTGATGTCGCGCCGCTTCGCGAGCACGGACGTCCGCAACGAGCGCGCGGCGGCCGGTGCGAGCGCGTCGCTGTCGCGCGACATCGAGACGCCCGGAATGAACGTGACGATCACGCGCTCGGGGACGTAACGCTGCGGCGGATGCTCGAGATCGAAAAGGATCTGTCGCCGCACGGACACCGGAACCTCGCCTTCGAGCGGTCCGTAGCGGCCCAGGGCGATGTTCCTGCGAATCGGCGCAGCTGCCGTGAGACTCCGCGGTGAACGGCCGCGCGTCAGCGTGGGCGTCGCGGTGCGCCGTGGCACGATCGTGACGCTGCCGTCGACGTAGACGGTCGCCGTGCTCCGGTCGCTCAAATACCCCATGAACGCGACGCGGTGGGGAAGGATGAGCAGCGGCACGGCCGCCGGGCGGTGCGCCGGACGCGCGTCGCCCACGCTCGTGATCGATCCGAACGAGAGCGCGAACAGCAGCGCCGCGCAGAGCCTAGAAGACATCGCAAACTCCTTGGGGTTGGGTGAAGCCGAGCGAGGCGGGCGTCGCGAACGAACGCGTTCCATCGATCGCGCTCAGGTCGTCGAGATAGGTCGTGACGGAATTTGCGCTGCGCTCCGTAACGAGCGGCGTGCCGCGGTTGAGGTCAAGGGTGATGCCGAACGGTGCGCCCGCGTCTGCCGCCGTGCTGACGGATGCGCCGAAGGGGTCGAACGCCGCGACGCCGGTCGCGCTCGTCACGAAGATCTGCGCCGTCGTCTGCGGCGAGCTCCCCGGCCCGATCGGCGGCGCGTATGCGATCGCCATCGGCGCCGCCGCGAGCGGCTGCGAACCGGCCGCGCCGCCGTTCTCCGTGAAGAACGCCAACTTCGGTGTTGCCGACGTATTGCCGACGACGATCCGATTGACCGGCCCGTTCGGCGATGCACCGACGTACGCGATGCCCTGTGCGTTCGCCGCCGCGAACGACGGCGGCGCCGTCCCTGACGGCGCACCCCCATTCGGCGCAAACACCGTTACGCCGCCGCTTCCGGACGCGTAGACGTTTCCGTTGTGTGAATCGTAGGCGACGCCGTTCGCGCCGGCGACCGCCGGCGCGGTAAACGCCGCGATGGGCGCGCCGTTCTCGTCGTACGCGAGGACTTTGCCTAGCCCGGCATCGGCGACGAAAATCTCGCGGTCGTCGGGATCGTAAGCGAGCGCGACCGGGTTCACGAGTCCCGCGAACGCGCCCGTTGGGAGGTCGTAGCGCGTGCCGTGCGCGTCGAAGCGTGCGACGGCGGGTGCGCCGCCGTTCGCGTATGCGACGTAGACGGCGCTCGCGAGGTCGACGATCGCGGACGATGTCGCGAGGCTCCCGTTCGCATCCGTCGCCGTCGCGACGAGCGACGTCGGATACGTGGTCCCGTTCGGGGCGAGAGCCTGGACGGTAAAGCGGTCCGTGGTTCCGCTCAGCGGTGTGACGCTGAGGAGGCCGGTCGATCGTGCGTTCGCTGCAAGCGAGATCGCGACGGGGGCGTCGGGCTGGAGGATGACGTTGCCGCCCGCGTCCAGCGGGGCGACGGTGAACGTCGCCGGTGCTCGGCCGACTAGCTCGTAAGCGCCCGGAGTCCCCGCCTGCGCGACGACGTTGGGCTGATTCGGCAGCGGCCCGATGCGAACGCTGGCGACCGTACCGATCACCGTCGCGGTCAATGTGTTGAGCGTATTTGCGACGATCGTTTGCGCGAGGCGCACGCGCCCGAGCTCGGTACCGGCTGCCACCGTCTCGCCCGGCGTTTGCGCCGCATCGAAGAGCGAGATGACGAAGACGTCAGCGCCGACCGGCGCGTCGATCGCGACGGTGGACGTCCCGCCCGCAATGCCGGGATTGTTTGCGAACGTCACCGGTCCGGGAGTCGCAGCGTCCGGGTTCACTTCGATGATCACGCTGAGCGTAGACGGAGAGACGAAATGCGGCCGGCGTGCCGAGCGAATCGCCCGATCGGGCCAGCGCATCGTGAAGCTGACCTGCGAGCGCGCCCTCTCAAGCGCATCGTGCGCGCTCGGTACGGCATGCCCGCTGCCGCCGCAGCCGGTCGCCACGAGCACGAGCGCAGCGGCGTAACCGGCTGCACGCGCCGTCACTTGACGACTCCCTGCGTCAACGTGACGCCGATGGCGACGGAGGCGCGCTGGCCGAATCCGTCGACGAATGCCAGGCTGCACGAGCCGGCGCCGTTCGCCGTGATCGTGTACGTCGCAGGCAGGGATTGCTGAGAGGCCGGCGTGACGCTGACGATCGGTCCGCACGAGCTGGTGTCGTAACCGACGTTGCCCGTATAACCGGCTTCACTGACGTCGACCGTCGTTGATTGTCCCCGTGCGGTGAACGCGACGCCGCTCTTGGAGACGTTCAGCGTTCCGGCGGGCGACGCGGTCGGCGACGGAGTCGGTACCGGCGCAATCGCGAACGGGGCGGAAGGTCCACCGCCACCGCCGCCGCAGCCGCTGACGGACGCGAGAACCGCGATGACGATGAAGAAGCGTCGCATGTCGTGCACCATTGTCACGCACTACGCGAACGAGAATGCTACTGAATCTTTGTCAGCTCATTTCTTGCCGAGCTTGGCCCAAATGGCGCATACATCGTCGCCTTCAGGCGACATCGAGGCGTCGCGCGAATCCCATCGTGAGCGCGAGAGCTGCCGGCGAAGCAAATCGCTCGCTGAGCGTCAGCGCTTCACGAATGTAGCGCTGCGCTTCGGTTCGGCGGCGGCAGCCTGTGGCGATGATAGACAGTGCGCGCGCCGCGGCAGCAAGCACGCGGTGGTTTCCTGCCGCCTTTGCGTCGG
This sequence comes from Vulcanimicrobiota bacterium, assembly GCA_034666305.1. GTDB lineage: Bacteria > Vulcanimicrobiota > Vulcanimicrobiia > Vulcanimicrobiales > Vulcanimicrobiaceae > Vulcanimicrobium. The sequence goes on along the minus strand of JAXDMA010000184.1, from coordinate 25,631 downwards.
AGTATATTATCTGTGCCAGCGGCTCGGCTTCGTCGAAGGAACGCGCTGCGATAATTGTGTTCGCGATAAAATAGCGTACCGTGAGGCCGCCTCCGCTGCGCGGCGGGAGCAAGCTCGACACAAGGTTCGAGAGTTCGACCACTTGGCGCTTGTTCGATTCGAGTCCGGCTGCACTCTCAGCCGCCAGCGCGAACGCGCGCGCCAGGCTGCGCCGCTCTCCGGCGCCGAACGGTTTTAAGATCGGGCCACTGATGCGCGCGGTTTTTACGGGCGCAGCCGCGGTCTCACTTGCGATCCGTTCGGCACGGGCAATAAGATGCGTTCGCACGTGTCCATGCGCGGCGGCTCGCCGCTCGACGACGCGGAGCTGGTGGCGGTCGGCCCCGCGCGGCGCACCAAAACCGAAAACATGGGCGTCCGCCATCATGAGTGCGAGACGTTCCTTGACGCGTGCCCGATCCAGCGTCCACATGACGTCCCAACCTCGGGCCACGGCCGCGCGTCCGTTCGCGCCGTCTCCGACCTCACAGCGCTGCTCACCGTATGCAGCGGCAGCGCGGACGAACAATGACCGGTGCCGTTCGGAGCGCGCACGTGCGTCGCCGCGCCCTCGCAGGATGACCGGCGCCGGCGCGGTCAGCCCCGTGCACGTCGCAGTTTGCCAGCGCAGGAGCCACGCGACGAACTCCACGTGCTCGTCGGCGGTACGGGCCGCATCGTCGTCGAGCTCGCGCGCATAGCGGCCGGTGAGCAACCGGGCGGCGGCAAGGTGCTCGGCGGCGGCAACATGTCGCAGCGCGTCGAATTCGAGCTCGGCTCCTAGACAGAGCGCCTCGATGCGCTGCGCCGGGTCCACCGCGCCCGACGCGATCGAAGCGAGCGCGGACTGCGCGACCGCGCCTTGACCCAGCTCGTGCAACGTAACCGCCTCCGCGACGCGCACGGCCGCGACGTCACACACCGTCGCCCGCATGTCGCAGCCGCGGCGCAGCGCGCGGAACGCGCGAGCAAAGGCCGCGTGTGCCGCATGGCGTTCGCGCCGCAACTGGCGCTCCGACAAGCCGAGCTCTGCTGCCACCGCGGGCATGGGCTTGTCGTCGATGTCGCATCGCAACAACGCGGCGTGCATCCGGGCGAGCCCCACGTGCGTGCAGTCGTGCGCGAATTCACTGCAGCGCGCCAGCGCTACGCGTACGTCCTCACAGATCAGACCCAGCGCGATGCGATCGCCGCCGGACGCTCGCCGGTCGCCACCGCTCGCGAAATACCCGCGCACGAGCGGATTGCGCCGGAGCTCCGCTGCGCTGTCGAGGTTGCGGAGCAAATGGCGCGACGCGCAATAGTCGGAGCGCGTCGGATCAGCGCGCGGCATCGAATTCGACGCGGCGGAGCGTAGAGCAAGACACGTGCCTCGGCCTCCTAGCCGAGCGGGGGTTCGCCTACACCATTCTTATCAGCGTTCTTCGTAGTATGCTCTAGCAACTTCCTGCTACGATCCGCCTCCGCGACCCCCGAGCCAGCGCAACGCCTTCATGCTCGGCAGAAAGAAGTACGCGCCGCCGCGCAGCGTCACGAAGCATTGCATGTTCCGCACGCGCCGGCGGACCGGCTCCGCCTGGACCGTGAACACGGCATCGCCCGCGGTCTGCGCGCCGACCAGCGGGTCGACCTCGCCGACGAGCTGCCCGAACACGGGGTTGTTGATCCAGGTCTGCTGGACGAACTCGAACTGCCGCTCGATGTCCGAGCAGAGGCAGATGAAGTGCAGGCCGCGCTGTTCGCTGCGCGCATCGTCGACCAGCGGGTCGGCGATGCGCGGGCCGAAGGAGCGGCCACGGCGCAGCAGCCGGTGCCGCTTCACCCGCTGCACCGACTCGGCGGGCGAGGTGCTGGTGAGCAGGCCGTCGCGGGGGTTCGAACGCCGGATGTGCGCGCCGAACGGGCAGCGCAGCCCCTGGGGATCGTCGCCGTAACCGAAGGCGTCCGTCGGCATCGCATTCGGATCGGGGTGGGGGATCGGGTCCGATTCGCCGGGGGAGAGGACGAGCGGCGTGCCGCTCTTCCAGCGCCCGACCATTCGCGCCGCCAGCGCCTCGCGCTTGCCGGCATCGTGGCCGGCCGAATCGCCGACGAATTTCCAGAACCCGGCGACGTCTTGCGTGCTGTGCCGGAAGACGAGGTACGTTCCGTTCTTGCCGAGCGTCTTGTCGTCGCCGAGGTCCGGCGTGTCGGAGTCGAAGCCGTACTCGTTGCGGTAGCCGAGCACGAATTCTCCGTCGCTCACGACGTTGCCGTCGTCGACCGCGTCCTTGGTCTTGCGCAGCGACGCGAGGACCGGCTGCGCGACGCCGTCGGAAAAACCGAAGTGTTCGTTGCGCGTGTCGTAGAGTTGCGCGCGCAGCGCGGGCACCGTCTCGGTGACCCCGTGCGCGGCGGCATCCGCGAGCAGGGTGGCGACGGCCGCATCGATTTGATCCTCAGTCTTGCCGAACACCATCACCAGCACGTCGACCGGATGCGCCTGACCTCCCCACCACCATGCCGCCGATGCGTCCACGTCGTTGTCGGACAAGATGTAGGCGCGGCGCTTGGACGCCATTCCGTCGCGGAACGCGATCGGGAACGACGCGAGCGTCGCCTCGTCCAGTCCCAGGTTCCGGAACGCGCTGAACGTGAGCGCGACGTTGAGCGAGTCGTGCTGCGAAATCCCGCGCCCGGTCGTCACCCGGTCCGCGAGCGCACCGAGCCATGCGCGCGCATCGTCCCGCCGCGCCGCGTCGATCGACAGCAACACGTACGCCGTTTTCGGGAGGTGGACGTAGCCGCTGAAAACGATGCCCTGGATGTCGTCGCGCTCGAGCGTTTCGGTCTTAGCCACGGTGGGTGCCTCGCCTCACAAGCGTTGGAGCCAATCGGCGATCGCGTCGCCTTGCGGCGGCATCGCCAGGCCATCCCGGATCGCGCTGTTGAGATCGGCGCGCGGAACGGTAATGTCGCGGTACGCGCTGTACCACACGTTGGAGAGCAGCTGTGACTCGCGCGCGATGTTCTTGAAGTTGCGCTCGTCGCGTGCGCCGCCCAGTACCAGGAACCACGTTTTCGGAAAATTCAGGAGCGGTCCGCGCAGCTTGGTGTTGCTCCAAATGGCGGTGAGGCCCACCGACGCCTTGTCGATGAAATCGTCGAGGTAGTTCTCCCAGCTGCCGTCGTAGTTCGTGAGGAACAGCATGCGCCGGCCGCGATCGATGAGCACCCAGTGCGCGAAGTGGATGTTGTTGAGGTTGCTCAGCGTTCCGTTGACGGACAGCGCCGCGGCGCGACTGGCCAAGAACAGCACGAGCCGCAGCGTGAAGCGCCGAAAGGCCCCCGGCTTCACGTCGACGATGCTCGCGAAATGATTCTGCAGGATGTTGTCCTCGCGCTCGGTCACCTTGTCCATCTGTTTGCGGTCGGGCGGCGGGATCTCGGAACGGTCGAGCAGCTCGTGGATGCGCAGCACGATGACGAACAGCACGGCGAGCGGGATGAGGAGCGGCAGCGTGACGAGCGCGAGCCATGCGAGCATCCATACCGGCAACCGCCGCATGAACATGTCGCGAGCCGATAGACGGCCTTGCGGCTGAAGCGCCCAGGGAAACAGCGTGGCCAGGTGCGCGCGGACCTGTGCGTACACGGCAGCGGGCGTGTCACCGAGCGCACCCGTGTCATTTAGCGTATCGAGGTAGTCCTGAATCTCCGTGCGCAACTCGTGCTCGGCATGGATGCGGCCGACGTCGCGACCGACGTTGCCGACGAATCCGGCACTCGGCCGCACGACATGCGCGCGCAGGTAGGCGCGCATCCGCGCCCGGTCGAACCCGCCGCCGCCGTCGTAGCCGACGCACTTCGAGTAGATGTTCTGCAGCGCGACGGGCGCGACGTCACAGAGCTGTTCGATGTACGCGTCGATTGTGCCGTCGATGTTGTTCTCGAAGACCAGGTAGGCGCCGTACCGGTCGTCCGGCACGACGACCAGGCTCGCGAAGTGGACCTTCGTCAGCTCTTCGAACGGAAGGTCGGGGCGTTTGCGCGCCGCGGCGCTGACCGAATGCCGCGGCAGCTCGTCGTGGAGTTTTTCCAGGTACGCCGTCAGCGCGTCGATCTGGGCCGGATCGACCTGGGTCTGAAACGTGAAGATGGTGTGCATCAGGCGAACTCCACCAGCAGCCGGTCCGGAAACGGACCGTCGAATCGGATGCAGCCGGCCGAACCGCGCGCGAGCCGCAGGTCCGAACGCTTCAGCAGCTCGGCGGCGAGTTGCGGGATCTGCACGCTGTTGACGTCGAGGCCCAGACAGCGGTGCAGCGCGTGTCCGAAGTGCAACGACGCCGAGTCGTGCTCGAGGCGGAACGCGCCGGGCTCATCAAAGCCGTCGGGATCGAACATCGCCGAGATGTTGCCGAGCAGCAGCGTCGTTCCGGCGCGAATCGTGCGCGCGCGGCGCGTCCCCGCGGCGAGCTGCGTGTCGCGCGCCGCATAGCGGATCAGCAACGGCGTGTGCGGATCGAATCGCGCCGCTTCGTACACGTAGCGGCGCACGGTCTCCGTGTCGCCCGCCAGCGCGGCAGTTCGCGCGCGCGCCGCTTCCGCCGGCCGCTGCAACAGCTGCGGGAGCGCGAGCGTCAGAAACTTCGAGGTCGTGTCGACCGCGCCGACGATCATCCCGGCGAGGTTGCGGCGCACCGCGTCATCATCGAGCCACGGGTTCTCCGGACCTTGAAGGGCGAGCAAACGTCCGAGAACGTCGTCGGGCACCACACCCGACGCCGGCGCGGCCTTTCGCTGCGCGATGACCGCGCCCATGTGCGCGCGCAAGGCCGCTCCCGAACGGACAGCATCGTCGCGCACGGTCGCCGAGCCGGTCGCATCGGCGAACACGTAGTGAAAGATGTCGCGCAGCCAGCGCATCATCGTCGACTCGTCCGGACCCGGCATGCCGAAGTACGTGGCGACGACGCGCACCGCGACGACCCGCGCGTATTCGTTGACGACGTCGATGCGCCCGCGCGGCCGCGCCGCCGCGATCTGCAGCGCCGCCTGCTCCGCGACGAAACGCCGGATGCGCTCGAGGTCCGCGGACAGCAGCACGCGGTGCAGCAGCGTCAGTTCGCGATCGTACTGCGGGCCGCGGTCGAGGCCGAGGATGAACGGACCGTCGAGAAGGTCGATCTTGGGGCCGTTCAGCTGCGACAGCGTGATGTCGCCGTCGCGCTAGAGCACGTAGACCACGTCGAGGTAGAGCGCGACGACGGTGCGATGTCCGAGCGTCAGGATCGGCGCGACCTGCCGCAGCACCGCGAAGGCCGGGCGCAAGAAGCGAGGCCCGATCAGAAACGGCAGGACGCCCGGAAAGCAGAACCGCACGAACGCGCCACCCCGCAAAGCAAGAGTGCCGAGTATAGACGATCCGCCGGTGCCGCACAAGCGGCCCGGCTACCGCTGCGGCTCTGTCGACGATTTGCTACGACAGCTTGCTATGTGCCGGTCGCGAGCCAGCGCAGCGCTTTGATGCCGGGGACGAAGAAGTACGCGCCGCCCACCAGCGTTACGAAGCTCGGCACGCCGGTGATGCGGCGGCGCACCGGCGCTTTTTGCAGCGTCATCACGGGCGAGTCTTTCGGCTGGCCGCCCACGACCGGGTCGACCTCGCCCGCGAGCCCGCCGAAGACGGGGTTGTTGAGCCACGTCTGCTGGACGAACTCGAACTGGCGCGCGAGGTCGGCGCACAGGCAGATGAAGTGGAGGCCGCGCTCCTTCCCGTCAGGGAGCATCGGATCGAGAATGCGATCGCCGTACGAACGGCCGCGGCGCATCAGCCGGTGGCGCGCCGTGCGCTTGAGTGATTCACGCGATTTGTCGGTGAGCAGCGCGTCACGCGGGTTCGCGCGGCGCGCATGCGCGCCGAGCGGGCAGCCGAAGCCGTGCGGGTCCGTCTCCGCGTACCCGAACTCGTCGGTCTTGCCAAGCGACGGATCGTCGGCGTCCGGTGCGAGCGCGAGCGGTGCGCCGCTCTTCCAGCGCCCGACGAACTTCGCCCCGAGCATGTCGCGCGCCGCCGGATCGCTGCGGCCGTCCGGCGTGCGCGACTGCGCGTCGAGGAACTGCCAGAACGCGGGGACGTCCTGCGTCGTTTGCCGGAACACGAGGTAGCTGCCGTTCTTGCCGAGATCGCCCTTGGGGCCTATGGCGGGGGCGTCGGCCGGGTACCCGTACTCGTTCTCGTAGCCGAGCAAAAACTCGCCCGGGCGCACGACGTTCGTGGACGTCGCTTTCGAAGCATGGCCGGTGCCGTCGATCGCCGGCTGACCGACGCCGTCGGCGAACCCGAAGTGCTCGTTGCGGTCGGGATACAGCCCCGCTTCGAGCAGCGCCACCTCCGCCAGCGCGCCCGAGGCCGCAATGCCTTGCCGCATGCGCGCGACGAGCGCGTCGCGGTTCGCCGCGGTATCGCCGTCGGCGTACAGCATCAGCAGCACGTCGACCGGGCGATCGAGGCCGCCCCAGCGCCAGTTCTTGGGCGAGCCGTCGTCCTCGCAGTCGCCGAGGATGCGCGACCGCAGCGCGGAGTTCATCCCGTCGATGAACGGGATCGCGAACGTGTCGAGCGTGGCGCGGTCGACGCCGAGGTGAGCGAGCCCCGTGACTGTCAGCGCGACGTTGACGTTCGTCGGCGTTTTCATGGTCATGTCCGCCGGTTTGTCCGCCGCGGTGGTGATCTCGTCCGCGATATGCGCAAGCCACCGCCGTGCGCCTGCGGTCTGCGCCGGGTCGATCGTCAGCAGCACGTACGCCGACCACGGCCAGTCGACGTAGCCGCTCAAGATGATGCCTTGGATATCTTCTCGCTGGAGCCGTTCAACCACGGTGTCGTCCTCGGATCAGAGTCGCTGCAGCCAGGTTTCGACCGCGTCGCCGCCGGGCGGCGTCGCGAGGCCGTCGCGAATGGCGCTGTTGTTGTCGATGGTCGGCACGGTCAGGTTCGGGTAGGCGCTGTACCACACGTCGGTGAGCACTTGCGTCTGGCGGGCGATGGCCTTGAACTTGCGCTCGTCGCGCGCGCCGCCCAGCACGAGAAAGTGCGTGCGCGGAAAGTTCAGCGTGTTGCTCCAGATCGCCGTCAGCCCGATCGCGGCTTTGTCGATGAAGTCGTCGAGGTAGTTCTCCCAGCTCCCGTCGTAGTTCGTCAAAAACAGGAGCCGGCGCCCATTGTCGATCACGACCCAGTGCGCGAAGTGCAGGCTGTTGAGGCCGCTGAGCTTGCCATAGATAGACACGCGGCCGATGAGCTTGGTGAGGAACAGCACGAGCCGGATCGAGAACAAACGGAAGCGGCTCGGCGTGACGTAGCACAGGCTCGCCATGTGGTTTTGGACGATGTTGTCCTCGTTGGCGGCGAGCGCGAGCACGTGCGCGGGGTCGCTCGGCGGGATGTCGATCTTGTCGCTGATCTCGTGCAGGCGCAGCACGATGACGAACAGCAGCAGCAGCGGTCCGGCGACCGGCCACAGCACGAACAGCGCGAACGCAAGCGCGCCCAGCAGGGCCCAGCGCATCAGCAGGTCCAGCCGCCCGATGCGACGCTCCGCTTTAAGCGCCCAGCCAAAGCTGCCGCGCGCGAAGTCGCGCAGCGCGGTGTAGTACTCCTGCGGCGAGGCGATCGCACCGCCTTTCACCAGCGTGTCGAGCTGGGTCTCGAGCCCGCGCCGCAGCTCGGCTTCGGCCTTTGTGCGCTGCACGCTGCGCCCGACGTTGCCGATGTAGCCGGCGTCGGGAAGCGTGAGCCGTTCGAGCAGGAAGCTGCGCAGCTTCGCGCGGTCATAGTCTTCGCCGGCGTACTCCAGGCACATGCCGTAGATGCGGTGCAGCGCGGGCGCGGCGACGTCGAGCAGCGCGTCGAGGTATGCCTGCGGCGTGCCGTCGACGTTGTTCTCAAATACGAGATACGTGCCGTAGGTGTGGTCGGGGAACAGCACGAGGCTGCTGAAGTGCAGCATGGGCAGCGACGCGAACGGCAGGTCGGGATCGCGCGCAAGGTTGCTGCGGATCTGCGCGAGGTATGCCTTGAGCTCGGCCTCGCGCTGCGGGTTCACCTTGGCGATGAAGGTGAAGATGCTCTGCTTCACGCGTCGAACTCCACGAGGTTCGGCAACCGCAGCAGCGCGGCCATCGGCTCGGGGATTTGCACGCCGTTGATCGCAACGCCGAAGCATTGATGCAAACCGGCAAGACGCCGGGGAAACCAGAACCGCACGAATCTGAGCACCCCGAGCGACGCGCGAAGCGCTCGCCGAAACGAACGCCGCGAGGAATGGTGCCGAGTATAGACGATCCGCCGGTGCCGCACAAGCAGCCCGGCGAACCGCCGAGTGCTACCGCTGCGGCTGCGGCGGCGTGATCCCCAGCTCTTGATAGAACGCGTTCGGGTTCATCGGCCGCCCGAGGAACGTGCGCACTTCCTGATCGGGCTCTTGGAGCCGAGCTGGGGCGAGGATGTCGTTGCGATACGCCATCCCGGCGACCGGGCTCGTGAGGCCTTGCGCCTTGAAGCGCGAGAACATGTCTTGCGCGTAGACCTTCGACCACAGATAGCCGTAATAGCCCGCGTCGTAGCCGCCCATGAGATGTCCGAACTCGGACTGCGGATGCGTTCCGTCGACGAACCCGTTCGGCGTCGTCGCGGCGACCGTCGCCTTCCACATCGCCGTGGTGTCGATCGGCGGCTTCGACGTATGGTACTTCATGTCGACGGTACCATACAGGATCTGCTGCGTCGTCAGCAGCGCGTAGTGGACGTAGCGCGCGGCGATCATCTTCTTGATGAGGTCGTCGGGAAGGGGTTGGTTCGTCGTGACGTTGGCGCTGACACGCTTGAGGATGCCCGGGTCCCACGCCCAGTTCTCGAGCATTTGCGACGGCGCTTCGATGAAGTCCTGACGGAAGCCGTTGGTGAGCGTTTCGTACGGTTCGTTCGCGAGGATCGCCGCCATGTTGTGGCCGAACTCGTGGAAGAACACCTCGACGTCGCCGTGCTGCAGCAGCGCGGACTTGCCGGGCGCCGGCTGCGGCCAGTTGCCGACGATCGCGCTTTCCGCGAGCCGGATCGTGCCGTCCGGCAGCACGCGGCGCGGGATCACGCCGAAGTTCGCGAAGTGATCGTACTTGCCGGGCCGCGGATACAAGTCGAGGTAGAACCGCCCGAGCGGTTTGCCCGACGCCGTGTCGTTCACGTTGTACGCCTGCACCTGCGACTGCCACACGGGCACGTTCACGCGGGTGAACTTCACGCCGAGCAGTTCTTGGTAGATGCCCAGCACGCTGTCGACGACATGCTGCACCGGGAAGTACTGCTTGATCTCGTTCTGGTCGACGGCGTACTTCGTCTTGCGCAGCTGGTTCTCATAGTAGGTTTGGTCCCACTGATCGAGCGGGCTGCCTTTGAGCGCCGCGTCCTCGTCGCGCTCTTGGCGCGCTTTGGGGAGAATCGCCGCGTCGATCTGCGACAGGAAGCCTTCGACGCGCGCGGGCGTGCCGGCCATCTTGTCGGCGAGCACGAAGGCCGCCCAGCTCGGATATCCCATCAGGTGCCCGAGCCGGTCGCGCGTGGCGATCGCATCTTCGAGCAGCTTCACGTTGGCGTCGCCGCCGCGGTTGTTGTACGCGACATAGAACGCCTTGCGCGCCGCCGCGTCGGTCTCGTTCTGCAAGAACGGGCCGACCGTGGACTCGTTGACCGGCACGGTGTAGCCGCCGTCGGCGGTCTTCTTGAGCGACGCGGCGACGAAGTCGGGCGGCAGCGGCTGTGCCTGCGCCGCCGTGATCGCGATCGTCGTCTGATCGTCGCCCAGGTTCGCGTGGAACAGGGTTTGGTCGGTGGTCAGCTGCTGCTGGAGCGTGACGAACTCGCGCCGCTGCGCGGCCGGGAGCCCGGCGCCGCTGCGTTTGAGCGCGGTGAGCCAAAGCTGGGTGAGCTTGGACTGCGATGCTCCCTTGACGGTGCCGCTCGCGCCGGCGTCGGCGAGCGCGCGGTACAGGTCGGGCCGCGCGGCGATCTCGCTGAGCACGTTGCCGGCCTCGGTCGAGCACTTCAGCGACGCCTTGCGGACCGCGGCGTCGGTGGAGACGTTGTAGAGGAACGCCTGCGCCGCGAGATCGTCGTTGAAATCCGCCGAGGCGGTTTCGAGCGGGAGCACCACGCTCGCGAAGCTACGCGGCGGGGCCGAGCGCGCGATGCGGTCGACGGAGTGCCTCAAGGCGGCGATCGACGTCGCACACGAGGACGCGATGCGGGCCGGCGAGATCGACCAGTCGATGGGGAGGACGGCCGCCGCAGGCTTGGCCGCCGAACCTGCCGGGGCAGCCATCGCCGGGGCGAGCGAGCCGAGGAGGGCTGCACTCAGAACGGCGGCGCAGCTACGCGAGAATACGGACTTCATCGTAGCCTCTACGTTCGCGACCCCCGCGGGCGTTCCGTCAGGGCCTTCGGCTAGCCCGTCGTTACGGTCGCGTGGTCGGCGCGGGCGATGGTGACGGCCGGGAGCCTTGCCGGCGCGGCACCTCGGCGGTCCGCGCGAGCTCGGCCAGCGCCTCGTCGGCCGACACCACGACGTCGCGCGCTGCCGCGCGGTACATCGAGGGGCGGTGGTCGCCGGCAATCGCGACCTGTTCCACGTGCACGTTCGCCGAGCCGTACGCCTGCGTCTCGGTGATCCAGTCGACGACGTTCTGCGCCATCTCGCGATCGCGCACGAGCTCGGCGCGCGCTTCGTCGAAGCGCCGCATGGCGATCAGCGCGCGTGCGGCCACGATGCCGAACCCCGCGCGGCGCACGTCCGCGTAATGCTGTGCCTCGCGGAATCCGTAGGCGAGCTTTTGCGTCGAGCACGTCGCGTACGCTTGCGCCGCCGCATGTGCCGCTGCGTAGATTCGCTCGGGCGGATCGTCGGTCCGCATCTTCCCGACCTCGAGCACGTAGCGCGTTCCCTCGGGACAGATCGCGTCCGTGAAGCCGGGCGCCGCGGCGGACGCGGTTCCGAACGTTACGGCGTTCACGCCGAGCGCGACGACGACTGCGAGTACAACGCGCATGCTCCTCAGATTCGCGGCAGGGCGGGCGCATTCCGCCGCCGGAACGGAGCCCATGCTGTTTCGTTCGCTTCTTCGCGTTGCCGCCGCAGTCGCATTCGCTGCGCTGATCGCACCGGCTGTGCCCTCCGCCGCGCCGCCGCCCGGCCTTGCATACGACGAGATCGTGCGCGTCGTCGTCAACGCGACGCCGCCGCCGCCCGGGAACTTTCAAGCGGATCTCGCCGCGCTCACGTCGCCGCAAGCACTCGCCGCGTCGCCGACCCCCGCGCCGAAGAAGCGCGGGATCAGCATCGGGGCCATCGCGGGCGCGATCGCGGGCGGCGGCGGGGCCGGCGGCGTCGCGGGTGCCGTCGCGGGCGACCTCGTGTCCAACGCGATGGAGAACGCGATGCAGCAATCGCTCGGCGCGCAGTTCGGCGCGCTCGCCGCGCTCGCACGCGGCTTCATGCAGCCGCATTTGATGCGCTACGCGTACCTCAACGGGTGGGAGCGCGTCGAAGACGTGACGGCGCAAACCGCGACGATCCGCAAGTGCGACATCGGCCAAGTCGTGCGCCTCGACCTCGCAAAGAAAACCTACGCCGTATACGACCCCAACGCCGAGCCGACCGACGCGCCGGCCGCGGCACCGCCCGCGCCGCGCCGCGGCCGTTCCGCACCACCGGACCCGCAGCAGCCCGGGACGGCCACGGCGACCCTCACATCCACCACGAAGGCGCTGGGACCGTTACGGATCGAGAACCAGCCGACGGCAGGCTACGACTCGACCACGAGTTTTGCGATCACGCAATCGACCGGCAGCTGTCGCGACGGCGGCGCCTCGATCGAGAACGTGGAGTACGTCGCGCCGGTGGGCCGGCCGGCGGTGACGTCCTGCCCGGTGCGCCGGAGGCCGATCCCGGAGACGGCCGACGCGGCGTTCGCGCCGCCCCCCACCGGCGGCTGCCGGCCCACGTTCACCGCCCGCCGGAGCGGACCGACCCCGCCCGCCAACCGGCTCGCGCTCTACTCGCTCGTGACGTTCGGCGCGAGCGCGGCGGCGACGCCCGCCCCCGCTGCGAGCCCCGGCGCCGGGACGGTCGGCTTCCTGACCGAGCGCGGTAACCTCAAGATCCTGGGCCAGGCCGATACCGGGCTCTTCGCGATCCCGCAGGGCTACACCAAAGTGTCACCCTGAGCTTGTCGAAGGGGCCGTAGACCGCTATCATAGGCGAGCCTCGACGAGGGTTTGGGCCTCGCGCAACGGTAATCCGTGAACCCCGCCAGGCCCGGAAGGGAGCAACGGTAAGCGGACTATCCCGTGTGCCGCGAACCACCTGGCCCTCGTCCTGGCCTTTCTTTTGTATGCAGAACATGTTTATAACGGCCGTGCTCACCGGGTTGGTGAGCGCGCTCGTCGTGACGACCGGCTATCATCTCCTCGTCACGGCGCCGCGCTTGCGCAAACTCGGCACGGTCATCGACACGCACGACGGACTCCTCGGCGGCGGCGCAAGCCGCGCGACCGACCGGCTCGCCACGCTCGAACGCGATAACGCGGCGGTCGCAAGCGCGCACGAAGGTGCGGCGCGCCGCATCGACGCGCTCGAGAAAGTCGCCCGCGAGGAGGTCCCGCGCGTCGGCTTCGTGCGGTACAACTCGTTCGACGACGTCGGATCGGATCTGTCGTACGCGCTGGCGCTGCTCAACCGCGACGGCGACGGTGTGGTGCTGAGCAGCATCTACTCGCGCGAGGAGACGAGGACGTACGGCAAGGCCGTCGCCGGGTTCAAGCCCGCGACGGAGCCGTCGGACGAAGAGCTGGCGGCCATCGCCAAAGCCCGGGCGATCACATCGTGAGCGACGCACGCAAGACGTTTTTGCTCAAGATCATCCCGCCTGACGGCTACAGCGTGTATCGGATCGCGTTCACGCGCCGCCACCTCGCGCTCCTGGGCGCGCTGATGCTGGTGGCCTCGCTCGCCGCGGTCGGCTTCCACACGTATCAGCTCCAGGTCGCCGCCGCGGACGTCCGGGCGCTGCAAACGCGCACCGCGGAGCAGCAGACAAAGCTGCAGGCAATCGACAAGCAAGCCGACGCGCTCGCGACGCAGCTCAAAAACGTGCAGAAGGAGAACGCGGAGATCAAGACGCTGATCGGTGCCGATCGCGGCCGGCGCAAGCTGCACACCTTCGTCGCCGCGCCGCACGCCGCACCGTCGACGAACTTCGCGGCGGTACAGACGCGGCTGCGGGATCTCGCCCGTGCCTCGGACGCCACGCGCGACGACGCGAAGCATCTGCAACGCGTCGCGATGCGCGTGCTCAACCTGCGCCGCATGGCCTCGATCGCCCACGAACGGCTTCTCGCTGCGATCCCGTCACTCAACCCGGTCAACGGGGGCATCGCGGCGTCGTTCGGCTGGCGCACGAACCCTTGGCCCGAGTTCCACAAGGGCGTCGACCTCGAGGCGAATTACGGTACGCAGGTGCACGCGACCGCGGCGGGGACCGTTGCGAGCGCGAGCTGGGACGGCGGCTTCGGCCTCAAAGTGGACATCGACCACGGGAACGGTTACCACACCTGGTACGCGCACCTGTCGCGCGCGAGCGTGAATGCGGGCCAGCGCGTGACCAAGGGTCAGCTCATCGCGCTGAGCGGTTCGAGCGGCTCGTCGACGGGACCGCACCTGCACTATCAGCTGATGTACGCCGGGCAGCCGATCGATCCGGAACCGTTCCTGCGCGGCGTCCCCGAAAAGGTGATCGCGACACTTCCCGACTCACCGGGCGTATAACGAGCATGTTTCCCTGTTGGCTGTGGGACATCGTCTCCAAATTGTTCGGGTTCTACATCCTGCTGATGCTGCTCTACGCGGTGGTGTCGTGGGTGCCGAGCCTGCGCGGACGGTGGAGCGACTACGTGGCCATGGCGGTCGAGCCGGTGCTCGTTCCGGTGCGGCGCATCATTCCGCCGCTGGGCGGCCTCGACTTGTCGTTCATCGTCGTGATCATCGTCCTTCAGCTCGTGATGCGTATCGTCGCGAACGAACCCTGCGTTCGTTGAGCGCTTGATTCAACGCGAATCGGCCGTCGCGACGAGCGGCCCCGCTCACGTGCGGAACTTTTGCATCATCGCGCACATCGACCACGGCAAAACGACGCTCTCCGACCGTTTGCTGGAGTTCACAAAAACCGTTCAGCGCCGCGAGATGGAAGAGCAGCTGCTCGACGCGATGGACCTCGAGCGCGAGCGCGGCATCACGATCAAGATGCACCCCGTGACGCTGACGTACACCGCGCACGACGGTCAGACGTACGAGCTGAACTTCATCGACACGCCGGGGCACGTCGACTTCAGCTCCGAAGTGTCGCGCTCGCTGGCCGCGTGCGAAGGCGCGCTGCTCGTGATCGACGCCGCGCAGGGGATCGAAGCGCAGACGCTCGCGAACTACCACCTCGCGCTCGCGCAAGACCTGACGATCATCCCGGTGATCAACAAGATCGATTTGCCGGCGGCCGACGTCGAGCGCGTCAAGCACGAGATCGAAGAGCTGCTCGTCATCGAAGGCTCGGACGCGATCCCCGCGTCGGCGAAGGAAGGGATCGGCATCGAGGAGATCCTCGAGGCGATCGTCCACCGCGTCCCGCCGCCGCGCGGCTCGGCCGACAAGCTGCGCGGGCTGGTGTTCGACGCGCAGTTCGACACGTACCGCGGCGTCGTCGCCTACGTGCGGATCGTCGACGGCGAGCTCAAAGCCGGCTCGCGGTTCATGTCGATGGCGCACCGCCGCGTGTACGAAGCCACCGAAGTCGGCGTGTTCAAACCGGAGATGCGCAAGACGGAATCGCTGTCGATCGGCAACGTGGGCTACGTGATCGCAAACATCAAGTCGCTGGGCGACATGGACGTCGGCGACACCATCACGCTCGCGGATGATCCCGCCGCCGTCGCATTGCCGGGCTACAAGCCCATCGTGCCGATGGTGTATTGCGGCCTGTATCCCAACGAAGGCGTCGAGGTGTCCGACCTGCGCGACGCGCTGGAGAAGCTCGCCCTGAACGACTCGGCGCTGCACTTCGAGCCGGAATCCTCGATCGCGCTTGGATTCGGGTTTCGCTGCGGATTTCTCGGCCTGCTGCACATGGAGATCGTGCAAGAGCGGCTCGAACGCACGTACAACCTCGACCTGATCGCGACGTCGCCGTCGGTCGTGTTTCGCGTCACGCTGACGGACGGAACGATCGAGAACATCGACAACCCGGCGAAGCTGCCTTCGCGCGACAAGATCGCGCTGATGGAAGAGCCGTACGTCAAGGCGACCGTGATCACGCCGCCCGAGTACGTCGGCGCGATCATGGAGCTGACGCAGAACCGCCGCGGGATGCTCTCCAACATGGAGTATCTGGTCGACGGCCGGGTGATCCTCAGCTACGAGATGCCGCTGATCGAAGTGATCGTCGACTACTTCGACCAGCTCAAATCGCGCACCAAAGGCTATGCATCCCTGGACTATGAGGTGATCGGATATCGCGAAGGCGATCTCGTCAAGCTGGAGATCATGCTCAACGCTGAGCCGATCGACGCGCTCTCGTTCATCGTGGCGCGCGACAAAGCGCCGTCGCGCGGGCGGGCGCTCACCGAGAAGCTCAAGGAGCTGATCCCGCGCCAGATGTTCGACGTGCCCATCCAGGCGGTCATCGGCGGCAAGGTCGTCGCGCGCGAGACGGTCAGCGCGATGCGCAAAAACGTGCTGGCGAAATGCTACGGCGGCGACATCACGCGCAAGCGCAAGCTGCTGGAGAAGCAGAAGGTCGGCAAGGAGCGCATGAAGCGCGTCGGCCGCGTCGACCTGCCGCAAGAAGCGTTCATGGCGGTGCTGCGGCTGGACGAGTCGTAGCGCGGGTCGAGCGCGATGGCGGGAGCGGCGGGCGCCGTACGCGCGGTATGACGGTCTACGTGGCGACGAAAAACGCCGGCAAGCTGCGCGAGCTCGAAGCGCTGTTCGCGAGCGCGCCGTTCGAGCTGGCGACGTTCGATGCGTACGAGGATCCGGTCGAAGGCGACATCTCGTACGCGGACAACGCGGCGCTGAAGGCGCGTGCGCTGGCCGGACAACTCCGTCACGCGGGCGTGACGGGTGACGTGCTGGCGGACGACTCGGGGCTCGAGGTCCTCGCGCTCGACCGGCGCCCCGGTGTTCTGACCGCGGACTACGGCGGCCCGGGTTTGACGTGGGCCGAGCGCCGGCGGGCGCTGCTCGCGGAACTCGCGGCGTGCGGCGCCGGCGCCGACCGGCGTGCCCGATTCGTGTGCGCGCTGCACTTCATCGACGCGGCCGGGCGTGAATACGCGGCGACGGGGATCGTCGACGGCGAGATCGCCGGCGAAGAACGCGGCGAGCTCGGGTTCTCGTTCGATCCGGTGTTTTTCTATCCGCCGGCCGCGCGGACGTTCGCCGAGTTGAGCGCGACGGAGAAGAACCGGGTGAGCCATCGCGCCATCGCGGCGGCTAAGCTGGTCTCCAGGATCCGTGGCGAGGGCTTGCCCTAGGATGCAAAACGGCCCGGTCGTTTGACCGGGCCGTCGTTCATGGTGCACCGCGAAGGACTCGAACCTTCAACCAATTGATTAAGAGTCAACTGCTCTACCATTGAGCTAGCGGTGCAACGTTGGAAAGAGTACCCGCTCGAGCCGCCCCCGTCAAGGAGGCGGCCGTCGCGGACGATATCATGCGCCCGGTGGGACTCGAACCCACGGCCAATGGCTTAAAAGGCCACTGCTCTACCGACTGAGCTACAGGCGCTCGTCAGAACTTGGGGTGACTGACGGGGCACGATCCCGCGGCCTCCGGCTTCACAGGCCGGCGCTCTAACCAACTGAGCTACAGTCACCACGACGAACCGCCTTTAGTCAGACAGGGTCGGCTCGAAACCCTCCAAGACTGGTCGCTTCTTACCCCAAAGCGTCAGGGCAGTTTTGCGTCGGTGACAGTTGGCGCACCGAACGACGCACTTCGCGATCTCCGCGACAATCGCCGACAACGGTGCCGCATTGCGTACGAGGTTACTCACTTCGGCGATCTTCTTGCCGCTGATATGATCGAACTCCATTACGAGGGGATCGATCAGGCCGCAGTCGACTCACGGATTTCTCAATATGTGCTGCTCGACGTACCACCGATTTCTTGCTCGATATTTCTTGACCCGAGCCCGTTTCCGCTCGTTGAACTTCTCGTGGTTCGTCCAATAGTGCTTGCGACAATATCCGTTGCGGCACTGTCGACAAATCGTGTGCGCACGTCCAGTTCGCGCATCCCGAACACCATACTCGCCATCGCTTTGCTCGACTCTGCAACGCCCACACCGCTTCATGCCGGCATCATCTCGCACCGCGGTGGCAGCGTCATGGCACGCTTGGAGACGTGGCGCGCCCGGAGGGAATCGAACCCCCATCGTTCCGCTTAGAAGGCGGATGCCTTATCCATTAGACCACGGGCGCGCGGGCGGGGTGACTTGGTCGGGATGACAGGACTTGAACCTGCGACTTCTGCGTCCCAAACGCAGCGCTCTACCAAGCTGAGCTACATCCCGCAGGCCCCATCGTACCACGCGCGCAAAATGCGCTCCCAATTCCTTCGGAGGTCCCCTTTCGGGAGGCTCTCGCTTGCGCCGTCTGCTCGTCGCCGCGACCGTCGCGGCATCGCTTCTCACCGTTCGGCCCGCACCCGCCGCCGAGCCGCCCGGACGCCACGTCCTCCAGGAGAGCGACCTCCGCGCGCTCGTCGCGCTCAACGACCCGCAAATCGCGCCGGACGGCACGCGCGTCGCGCTCGTCGTGCGCCGCCCGGACTTCGTGAAGAACAAATACCGGAACGAGCTCGTGCTCGTCGACGCGCGAAGCGGCGCAACCCGGACCCTCGTGCGCGAGCGCGACGACGTTCAGAGCCCCGTGTGGTCTCCTGCGGGCGACCGGCTCGCGTTCGTCGCCACGCCGCCCAAGGAGCCCGACGACAAGGACGAGCCGTCCCCGCAACTCTACGTGCTTCGGATGGATGGCGGTGAGCCCGCGCGGATCACCAGCGCGAAGAACGGCGTCGAGTCCTACGCGTGGCGGCCCGACGGGCGCGCCTTTGCGTACGTCGCGCGCGACGACTCGCCCGACGCCGCGCGCATCAAGGCGCATGACGATTGGTTCGAGATCAGCGACAACGCCTGGACCTCGCGCTCGAATCGGGCGCCCGCACATCTCTGGACGATCGACGCGGCCGGCAAGAACGCGCACCGCGTCACGCACGGCACTTGGTCCCTCGCGGGCGAGCCGGCCTTCGCCCCTGACGGCCGCCGGGTATACGTCACGCGCACCCCGCATGCGTCGGCCAACCATTACCGCGCGCGCACCGTGGTCGCGATCGAGCTCGCGAGCGGAAGCCTGCGCTCGATCGGCCCCGATCACAGTGAGCGGCCCGCCGTTTCGCGCGACGGCAAACTGATGTACGCCGCCGAGAACCCGCAGGCGTTCGCCCAGAACGAACTCTTCGTCGCCGACGCGAACGGTGCGCACGCGCGCGACCTTTCCGCACGGCTCGACCGCAACGTGCAGTTCGGCGTGTTCGCACCGCGCGACCGTGTTGTCGTCGGCGCGAACGACGGCACGCACTCGCGGCTCTTCGCGCTCGATGCGGACGGGACGCCGCACGTGCTGCCGCTCGGCGACGTCGATGTAGCCGGCGCCGCCACGGCGTCGCGCGACGGCACGCTCGCGTTTGTCGGCGCCACGCCCTTGCACCCGCCGGAGCTGTACGTTCTGCACGCCGGCGCGGCAGGGCCGCAGCGGCTCACCCGCCAGAACGACTCACTCGCGACCCGCGCGCTCGGCCGCACGCGCACGCTGACCTGGCGCAGCGCGGACAATTTCGCGGTCGACGGCGTGCTCACCGAACCGTCCGGGGGGCTGACCAAAGGCAAGAAGTATCCGCTGATGGTGCTGATCCACGGCGGCCCCACCGCGACGTCGACCGAAGCGTTCAGCGCGCTGGCGCAGCTGATGGCGGCTCGCGGCTGGCTCGTGTTCCAACCGAATTATCGCGGCAGCGACAACCTCGGGCGGCGCTTCGCGATGGCTACGGTGCCGCGCATTACCAGCGCACCCGGGCGCGACGTGCTCGACGGCGTCGACGCCGTGCAGAAGCTGGGCATCGTCGACGGCGCGCGCATCGGCGTGTCGGGCTGGAGCGAAGGCGGTTTGCTCACGTCGTGGCTCATCACGCAGGATCACCGCTGGCGCGCCGCGCTGTCGGGCGCCGCGGTCAACGACTGGACCGGATACGCCGACATGACGGACGCGCAAGATTTCTCGCCGTCGTTCATCGGCCCCTCACCCTGGAGCAACGAGAAGATGCGCGCGTTCTACGCGGCCGAATCACCGCTCACATACGCGGCGAACGTGAAAACGCCGACGCTCATTCTCACCGACGCCGGCGACCAGCGCGTGCCGACGCCGTTGTCCTACGAGTTCTATCACGCGGTCCGCGCAACGGGAACGCCGGTCGAGATGATCGTCTTCCCGGTGAACGGTCACAACCCCAGCGATCCGCTCCACCGCGAGGAGCGCACGCACATCTGGATCGATTGGTTCGCAAAGCACTTCTGATGATGATTGCAACGCTCGTCGCCGCGGTGCTCGCGGCGGCATCTCCGACACCGACCCCGGCGACGGCCGCGCCCACCGCCGAGACGCCGAAGCCGCTGACGCTCGAAGCGTTTCGCAAGGCCGTCAGCGTGCGCGAGCCGCAGATCTCGCCCGACGGCAAACGCGTCGTGTACGTGCGCGGCGTGGGCGATTACAAAGCGGACGTCGAGAAGACCGAGCTCGTGCTCGTCGACGTCGCGAGCGGCGCGCGCCGCGTGCTCACGCAGGACCGCGACGACGTGTCATCGCCGACGTGGTCGCCGGACGGCACGCGCATCGCGTTTCTCGCCGCGCCGGGGAAAGATCAGCCGCCCGAAATCTACGTGCTCGACCTCAACGGCGGGGACGCGAAGCGCGTCTCGCAGCTGAAGGGCGCGATCAGCGGTGTCGCATGGCGGCCCGACGGCCGCGCCCTTGCGGTGCTGTTGCGCGATCCGCCCGCGGGTTCGACACCGGTGCCCAGCGCGTCGCCGGCAGCGTCCGCCGCGGCCACGCCGAAGCCGTCGCCGTCCCCGTCCGCCACGCCCAAGGGCTACGTCGAAGCGTTCCACGTCACCGACGAGCACTACCTCACGCGCGCGCCGTCGCGCCCGACGCATCTGTGGACGATCGATGCCGACGGCGCCAATCCTCGCCAAGTCACGCGCGGCTTCCCGACGCACGTCGGCCGCATCGATTGGACGCCCGACGGCAAATCGATCGCCGTGGGCGAACAGCCGGATGCGATCTTCGCGAACCTCACCAAGGCGCACACCGTCGTCGTCGACGTCGCGAGCGGCACGGAACGCTCGCTGCGCGCCGGTACCGTCGACGGCGGCGGCGTGCTGTCGCCCGACGGCACGCGGATGGCCGTCACCGTGCCGCGCCACGGCTCGTTGTACTTGCACAGCGACGTGGTGGTCCGCCGCGTGAGCGACGGCGGCGATGTGGCGAACACCGTCGCGCTCGACCGAAATCCCGGGTGGCACGACTGGCTCGACGATCGCAACCTGCTCGTCGGCGCGCCCGACGGCGTGCGCACGTATCTGTGGCGCGTACCGCTCGACGGCGGCGGTCCGGCGCGCTACGACCTCGGTGAGGTCGACTTCGGTCAGGACGCGACGGTCGCCAAAGACGGCACGATCGCGTTCGTCGGCCGCCTGCAAGAACGTCCGGGCGAGATCTACGTGATGCATCGCAACGCCAAGCCGGTCGCGGTGACCGACGAGAATGCGTGGACGCGCGCATATGCGATCGCGCGCTCCGAGCGCCTCGACTGGACGTCGGACGGCATGGCCGTCAACGGCGTCCTCACCTATCCGACGAACTATGCCGCGGGCAAGCAATACCCGCTGGTGCTGGTGATTCACGGCGGCCCCGTTGCGACGTCGACGCGTGCGTTCACCTCGCTCGGGCAACTGCTCGCGGCGCACGGGTACCTCGTGCTGCAGCCGAACTACCGCGGCAGCGACAACTCCGGCGACGCGTTCTTGCAAGCAATCGTCGGTCCCGTCACGAGCGGACCCGGCCGCGACAACCTCGCGGGAGTCGAAGCGGTGAAGAAACTCGGGATCGTCGATCCGGCGCGCATCGGCGTGTCGGGCTGGTCGGGCGGCGGGTTGCAGACCAGCTGGCTGATCGGCCATGCGACGTTCTGGCGCGCGGCGCTCCGCGGCGCCGCGGTCAACGATTGGGTCGAACAGGCGACGCTCGCCGACATCAGCGAGGAGTTCGCCTCGGTGTTCTTGGGCGGCGTCACGCCGTGGACGCCCGAGGGTCGCGCGAAATACCGTGCCGAGTCGCCGATCACGTACGCGGCCGACGTCAAGACGCCCACGCTGATCCTCACCGACGCCGGCGACCAGCGCGTGCCGATCTCGCAATCGTTCGCATTCTATCGCGCGCTGCAGGCGCACAACGTGCCCGTGCGCATGATGGAGTTTCCGCGCAACGGGCACAACCCGACGGATCCCGTCGGTCGCGAAGCGCGCATTCGCATCTGGACCGAGTGGTTCGACAAGTGGCTGAAGTGATGCACCGCCTGCTCCTGTCATCGGCCGCCGCAGCGAGCGCGGCACTGCTGCTCGGTGCCGCCCCGCGGCCGCTCGAGCTGAGCGACATCCGTCATCTGGTCACCTACGGTTCCGTGTCGATCGCAACAGATGCGCGCCGGATCGTCGCGATCGAGCGCCGGCCGGACTACAAAGAGAATCGCACGCTCACGCACCTCGTGCTGATCGACGTGAAGACGCACGCGAAGCGCGTGCTGACGCCCGATCGCAAGAGCGTGCAGAGCCCGATCTGGTCCCCCAGCGGCGACCGCATCGCGTTCATGAGCGCGGGGGGCGAGAAGAAGACGCCGCAAGTGTGGGTGCTGCCGGTCGACGGCGGCGAAGCCGAGCGCGTCACCGACGAGGAGCGCGGCGTCGGCGGCTTCACCTGGCGTCCCGACGGGCGCGAGATCGCGTACCTCACCGAGGACGAAGCGCCCAACCACAAAGCGATCGAAGCGCACGACGACGCGTTCGACGTGACGCAGGAAGCCTGGACCGCGCGCGCGGCGGCGCAGCCGTCGCACATCTGGCTCATCCCCGCGCACGGCGGAAAAGCACGCCGCTTGACATCGGGCACGTGGAGCGCGAGCGATCTCGAATATCGTCCCGATGGACGCGCGATCGCGTTCACGCGCGCGCCGGACGGTTCGCCAAACAGGGCGCTGCGCACGCAGCTCGCGATGGTCGACGTCGCGAGCCGCACGGTGCGCACGTTCGGCGAAACGGGCAGCGGGAGCCCGACGTTCGACCGTTCCGGTCGCACGCTCGCGTACTCGCGTCCGAACGCCGTCGCGAACGTGCAGAGCGACGCCGTGCTCGCGGATGCGGACGGCTCGCACGCCGTCGACGTCGGCGCACGGCTCGATCGCGATGCGGGCGGCGGGGAGTTTCTCCCCGACGGCGGGTTCGTCGTCGCAGCCACGGACGGGACGCAGACGCGATTGTTCGTGCTGCGGCACGACGGCCCGGTCGCAAATCTACCGTCGGGAGACGTGCACCCCAACGGCGTGTCGGTCGCGCGCGACGCGACGATCGCGTTCAGCGGCGGTACGGCGAGCGACCCGTCGGAGATCTACGTCTTGCGCGCCGGCTCGCACGCGCCCGAGCGAATCACTTCGACGAATGCCTGGCTCGCGTCGCGCGGGATCGGCGCGAAGCGCACGATCGCGTGGCGCGGCGCCGACGGCACGCCGCTCGACGCCGTGCTCACCCAGCCGCCGGGTTTTCAAAAAGGGAAGAAATACCCGCTCGTGCTGGTGATTCACGGCGGTCCGACGGCTTCGACGCGTGCGACGTTCAACACGCTCGCGGCGCTTATGGCGGGCCGCGGCTGGCTCGTGCTCGAGCCGAACTATCGCGGCAGCGACAACCACGGCGCGAAGTCGATCGCGACGTCGCTCGCGCGCCCGATGTCGGTCGCGGGGCGCGACATCCTCGACGTCGTCGCGCTGCTCGAGAAAGCAGGCAGCGTCGACACCAGCCGCATCGGCGTGTCGGGCTGGTCCGCGGGCGGCATGATGACGTCGTGGCTGATCACGCACGACACGCGCTGGCGCGCGGCGATCGCGGGCGCGCCGGTGACCTCACTGCTGGGCGTCGCGACGATGAGCGACGTCAACGCGTACGCGCCCGCGCTGCTGCGCGGGAACCCGTGGGCGGATCCCGCCGTCATGGCGCGCACGCTCGAGGAATCGCCGCTGACGTACGCCGACCGCGTCAAGACGCCGACGCTCATCGTCACCGACGCGGGCGATCAGCGCGTCCCCACTCCGCTCTCGTACGAGTTCTACCACGCGGTGCGCGCGACGGGCACGCCTGCCGAGCTGCTGGTCTATCCGGTCAACGGTCACTTCCCGAGCGACCCGCTGCATGCCGAGGACGTGAACCGCCGCTGGATTGACTGGTTCGCGAAGCACTTCTAAGAACTCGCCGAACATGCCGATCAAGCACGTCGTCGTCCTGATGATGGAGAACCGGTCGTTCGACCACATGCTCGGCTTCATGAAGTCGAACGAGTGGCCGATCAACGGGCTCACCGGCACGGAATCGAATTTCCCGGATCCGGAGAACCCGGCCGGGACACCGATTACGATCAAACCGGACGCCACGTACGTGCCCGACCTCGATCCGGGACCGATGCACGACTACGCGAACGTCGTGCGCCAGATCCACGGCGGCAGCAACAGCGGCTTCGTCGCGGACTATCTCACGATTACTGATGTGGCACACGCCGGCCGCGTCATGACGGGCTTCGCGGACGGCAAGCTGCCGGTGCTCGGCACGCTCGCCAAGGAGTTCGCGGTGTGCGACAACTGGTTCTCCTCGCTGCCGGGTCCGACGTGGCCGAACCGGTTCTTCGTGCACTGCGCGACGGCCGGCGGCTTCGTCGACGGCGCGGCGCGCATCTACCCGATGCGCACGCTGTATGAGAACCTCACCGACGCGAACGTCAACTGGCGCATCTACTACCACGACATCCCGCAATCGCTCGCGCTGCAGAACCAGCGCAAAGTCTTCCATCTCAAATACGAGGTCTACAACCAGTCCTTCGTGCGCGATTGCCGCAACGGGCTGCTCCCGCAGTACAGCTTCATCGAGCCGCGCTATTTCAACGAAGGCGCTTCTCGCGCGAACGATCAGCATCCGATTCACGGCGTCGTCGGCGGCGAGCTTCTTATCGCCGACATCTACGAAGCGCTGCGCGCCTCACCCAACTGGAACGAGACGGTGTTCGTGATCACGTACGACGAGCACGGCGGTTTCTACGATCACGTCCGGCCCCCGGCCGCGACGCCGCCCGACCCGCCCGGCGCCGCGCAGCAGTTCAACTTCGCCTCGTACGGCGTGCGCGTCCCCGCGGTCGTCGTGTCGCCGCTCATCCCGAAAGGCACGATCGACCGCACTCTTTACGATCACTCGTCGATCCCGGCGACGGCGAAGAAGCTCTTCAGCCTGCCGAAGTTCCTGACCAGACGCGACGCCGCGGCGAACACGCTCGAACATCTCTGGTGGCTGTCGACTCCGCGCACCGACGCGCCGCTCAAGCTGCCGCGCCCGGCGCTGCTCGCACGCGCGCTGCAAGCGATCCCGGCCGCCCCGGAACGGCCGAACGATCTTCAGAACGAGCTGCTTTCGCTCACCCGCGAGCTCGCGTTGCCCATCACCATCGGCCACGTCCAAGCGATGTCACGCGCCGCGACCGCCGACGAAGCGTTCAACGAATCCTTGGCCCACTTCAACGCGTTCGTCGACAAGACGGCGGGGAAGCGCACCGCGTAGCTGCTGTTACGGTGCTCCGCAGTACGCGTTGAGCGCGGTGGTCGCGTCGGCGGCGGGTGCGATCGACTGCGGGCGCGTGTAGGTCAGCTTCGTGACGCCCGGCGCATCGTCGACGATGATCTGGTGCACGACGGCGTCGCCGAACGTCAGCTCGACCTCGTGCGCACGCTTGCCGTCGCATTTGCGATCGGCGTCGACGCTGGTTTTGAACCCGTTGTCGGCGACGTTCTTTTTCACGAGCGCGATCGTGTTGTCGAACGAAAGCGCGGCGTCGGCGAGATACGCGAGCTGCTGGCCGTCGCCTTTCTTCCACGTTTCTTGAGCGCGCGGAGCGTCGGCCGTGGGCGTCGCGGTGACCGAGTGGTCCCATCCGGCGGGCCCGGGGAAGGGTTTGGTGGCGGCCAGGGCCGCGAGCGGGACGAACGTAGCGAGCGCCAGCAGCGCGGCCGCCCGGAGCTTGAATGATGGCATGGTGCCTACAGTACCCCCGCTCGGGCCGGTCTGCACCCGACGAAGCGAAAAGC
>JAXDMA010000183.1:0-2631 GCA_034666305.1 Vulcanimicrobiota bacterium | reverse complement strand
GTGTCGCGGCCTGCGCGGCGGCGACCTGCGAACCCTGCAGCCCGGTCGACGTCGTGCCGTTGGCCGCGACTTGCTGCATGTCGTTCTGCAGCGTGACTTGCGCCGCGCTGACGGCCTGCTGGTCGTTTCGCACGATCGTCGCTTGCTGGTCGTACTGTTGTTGCGGGATGTAGCCGTTGCGCAGCAGCGCCGCGTACCGAGCGAGGTTTTCGGTGTCGTTCGCGAGCGTTTGCTGTGCCTGTCGCACCGCGGCGCGCGCCTGATCGACCGTGTTGGAGTTTTGAACGATCGTCAGGCCGGCTTGGTCATACGTCTGCGCCGCCTTCGCCTGATTGCTGCTCACGGTGGCTTGGTACTGCGCGAGCTGCGCGCGCAGGTCCGCGGTATCGAGGAGCGCGAGCGGCTGGCCGCGATGGACGCGATCGCCCTCTTTGACGTAGACGGCGTCGGCCGGTTCCGAGAGCGTCGACGTGATGCCGACGTTTTGGACCGGCGCGATGATGCCGGACAGCACCGTGCGCGGCGCGACGGTACCCTGCTGCGCCGCGATGACGGAGACGGCGGCCGCAGCAGCCTTCGGAGCGGGCTGGCTCGGGTGGCTGCACGCGGTCATCGCGGCGGCGAGCGCGAGCGAGGCGGCTCCGGAGTAGGTCTTTCTCATGGCCAGCCCAGTATCGCGCGGCTTCCGGAGTCGAATCAGAGAACGCCGGGGAGGCGAGCGGCGGGCGGCACGAAAAACTCTCTAGCTGTTCTCCGAGACGCCTCCTACACTGCGCATATGGTACATCAGCCGGCAAACCAGCGAGACGATGTAGGGCCGGCCCCACGGCTCCTCGTCGTCGACGACGAACGCCCCATCCGCGAGATGCTCGAGCTCGGATTGAAAGCCCGCGGCTTCGAGGTGCGTTCGGTCGCGGACGGTCCGGCCGCGATCCCGGTGATCCAAGAGTGGAAGCCGGAGCTCATCGTGCTCGACGTGATGCTCCCGAAAGTCGACGGCTTCTCCATGCTGCCGATGCTGCGCCGGCTTACCGAAGCGCCGATCCTGATGCTGAGCGCCAAAGGCGAGCTCGAGAATCGCGTGCAAGGCCTCGACCGCGGTGCCGACGACTATCTCGCAAAGCCGTTCGAGATGTCGGAGCTGGTGTCGCGCCTGCGTTCCGCGCTTCGCCGGCCGCGCTTGGAGCACGTCGAGGTCATCACGTACGCGGACGTCGAGGTCGAGCTGCAAACGCGCACGGTCCGGCGCGGCGGACGCGAGCTGGACCTTTCGCCGCTCGAGTACGATCTGCTCGTCACGCTGCTTCGCCGTCCGCGCCGCGTGTTCTCGAAGGAGCAGCTGCTCGATCTGGTGTGGGGTGCCGACTCTGAGGTCGGTCCGGGGAACGTCGAGCGCTACATCTCCTACGTTCGGGCAAAGGTCGACGAAGGCGCGGCGATCCGGCTGATCCATACGATTCGCGGCGTGGGGTACTCGCTGCACGATGGATAGGCCACCGTCGCGCTCGTTCGCGACTCGAGTGGTGTTCGCTTACGTCGGCGCGGCGGTCGCGCTGATGTTCTTGATCGGAAGCGCGTCGACGTACTTCACGTTCCGATTGTACGCCCGCACCTCGAACGAGATCATCGCGAGGGTGACGGAAGCAGTCGACCGGCGCGTCGCGAGATACCGTGCGCAGCACGTTTCCGTGACGCGCTTCGCTCCGCTGCTCACCGCGGATTTGGAGCGGCCGCGAATTCGCATCGCGGTGTTCGACGAAAACCGCACACTCCTCAGCGAAAGCGCGCCACCGCGAGAGCCTATCGGGCCGGTCGGCGCGATTGCGTCGCTCATGAACTTGCACCGCACGCAGACTCCGATCCCGGGCGGCCTCGTCGTCATCACCGCCGACTTGAATCAGGTGGAGGATACGCTGCGCGCGTATTGGGCGTTGATGCTCCCCGTGGGCGTGCTGTCAGTCGCGCTCGCGTGGCTAGCGGGGTGGACGATCACGCGGCGAGCGCTCTCGCCGCTCAGGCAGATCTCCGCCGCGATGCACCGTTTCGCGCGGGGCGACTTCCGGCCCGCACCGATTCGCTCGACGGGCGACGACGAGATCGGCGAGCTCGCGCACTCCTACAACGGCGCGCTCCATCAAGTGCGCTCCGCGTTCGCCGAACGCGATCGCACCGAGGCCGAGATCCGGCAGTTCATCGCGGACGCCGGTCACGAGCTGCGCACGCCGCTGACCGTCATCATGGGATATCTCGACGTGCTCGAAGACGGTGCCGTCGATGCGCCGGGAATCCGGGAACGCGTGTTCGCGACCCTTCGGCAAGAGAGCCGGCGGATGCGTTCGCTGATCGAGAAGCTGATCTATCTCGCACGATTGGAGCGCGGGGAACCCACCGCGCGCGAGATCGTCGATGTCTCTGCGGTTGTCGCGCGCGTCGCGGCCTCGCTCGCGCCGGTCGACGCAGCGGAACGGATCGAGGTCACGACCGTTTCAGACGCGCGCGTCGTAGCCGACGAGGCCGACATCACGGAAGCCGTTCGAAACCTCGTCGACAACGCGCTCAAGTACGCGCCCGAATCGAAGGTGGCCATCAGCACGGCGGTCGACGGAAACGACGTCGTGCTCGTCGTGAGCG
>JAXDMA010000182.1:0-10142 GCA_034666305.1 Vulcanimicrobiota bacterium | reverse complement strand
GCGCCGCACGCCGTGCGCGTCGCGAAGCGCGCGATCTCCCAGGCGTTCGAGCAGTCGCTGCATGCCGCGCTGCTCGACGAGCGCCGCGCGTTCTACGGGCTGCTGCAAACGGAGGACGCGCGCGAAGGCGTCGACGCGTTCCTGAACAAACGCAAACCCGTATGGCACGGACGATGAGCGAACCGGTCGACCACCGCGTCGAGATCGCCGGCGGCGTCGCGACGGTCACGTTCGATCGTCCGCACGCGTACAACGCGTTCACCGCGGATCTGATCCAGTCGCTGCTCGCAAGCTTGAAATCGATCGAACGCGACGCGTCGGTGCGCGCCGTCGTGCTCACGGGCGCCGGAAAAGCCTTCTGCGCCGGACAGGCGCTCGACGACGAGAAGACGCTGCCGTCGGACGGCTCGCACGCGCTGTTCAACGCGATCGAGCGCGGCTACGGACCGCTGATCACCGCGATCCTGACGTCGGAGAAACCGTTCGTCGCGGCGGTCAACGGCGTGGCGGCGGGCGCGGGGATGGGGATCGCGTGCGCGTGCGACTTTCGCATCGTCGCCGAGACGGCGTCGTTCACGACGGCGTTCGTGAAGATCGGGCTCGTCCCCGACAGCGGGCTGTCGTTCACGCTGCCGCGGTTGATCGGCTACGCGCGCGCGCTGGAGTTGTGCTTGCTCTCCGACAAGGTCGACGCGCGGCGCGCCGATGCGCTCGGTTTGTGCACGAAAGTCGTGCCCGCCGATCAGGTCGTCGCCGAGGCGCAAACGCTTGCCGGACGGTTCGCGCGCGGACCGCGCTCGGTCGGCTACATCAAGCGCGAGCTCTTGCGCAACGGGGCCGGCGACTTGCGCGCGGCCCTCGACTTCGAGCTGCAGCTGCAAGCGGTGGCCGGCGAAAGCGCCGACTTCGCCGAAGGCGTCGCGGCGTTTCGCGCCAAGCGCGAGCCCGGCTTCCGCGGCGCCTAAACTGAACATCGGGATCGTCGGCGCGGGCGCGATCGGTCTGGCGTTCGCCGCGGCCCTCGTGCGCGCGCACGACGTCGTCGTCCTCGCGCGGCGCAACGCCGTCGCGGCGACGATCGCGCGCGACGGCGTCGAGGTGGACGATGCCGGCGACGTGCAGCGCGTCGCGGTACGCGCCACGACAGATCCCGCCGAATTCGCCGACCGTGATGCGGTGATCGTCGCGGTGAAGTCGTACGCGACCGCGGACGCTCTCGCGCCGCTGCGGGGCGTGCTGCCGCCGCACGCGCTCGTCGCGACCGTGCAGAACGGGATCGACAACGCCGGCGCCGTGCGCGAGATGCTGCCGGACGCGCGAACGATCGCGGGCTCGACGACGCAGGGCGTCGTGCTGCTCGGCGACGGCCGCGTGCGCACCGTCAACCGCGGCACGACGACGTTCGCGCGCGACGACGCGACGGCCCCGACGAGCGACGATCTCGCCGCGGCGTTCCTCGCCGCAGGGCTCGACGCGCGCGTCGCGGACGACGTCGGCCTCTTGCTCTGGCGCAAGCTCGTGATCGTCGCGGCCATCAACCCGCTCGGCGCGCTGACGGGCAGCACGAACGGCGCCGTCGCGAGCGACCCCGATCTCGTGCCGCTGGCGCGCGCGCTTGCCGCCGAGGCGGCCGCCGTCGCGCGGGCCGAAGGCGTCGATCCCGGCGACGCCTGGGCGGCGGTCGAAGCGGCGGCGCAGGCGACGGCGGCGAACCGCAACTCGATGCTGCAAGACCTCGACGCCGGGCGACCCACCGAAATCGACGCGATTTCGGGCGCGATCCTCCGCCGCGGCCGCACGCACGGGATCGCCGTTCCGATGACCGAGACCATCTTGAGGCTCGTGCGCGCCCGCGAGCGGAGTGCAGCCCGATGAGCCGTCGCGTCGCCGCAGCCGAAATCGCAACCCGCAAAGGCGCCGCATTTCCCGTGATCACGGCGTACGATGCGCCGTTCGCGCGCTGCGCCGAAGCCGCCGGCATCGACGTGATCCTCGTGGGCGACTCGCTCGGGATGGTCGTGCTCGGCTTCGAGTCCACCGTCCACGTGGAGCTCGCCGACATGGTGCGCCACGGCGCCGCGGTTGCGCGCGGCGCGAAGCGCGCGCACGTCATCGTCGACCTGCCGTTCGGCACGTACGAAGCGTCCGACGAGCTCGCCGTCAACAGCTCGGCCGCGCTGGTAAAGCACGGCGGCGCCTCGTCGGTGAAGCTCGAAGGCGGCGAACGCGCTGCCGCCCGCATCCGCGCGATCGTCGCCGCCGGCATACCCGTGTGCGCGCACATCGGCGTGTTGCCGCAGACGGCCTCGCTCGGCAGCGGCTTCCGTCTCAAGCGCGAGCGCGAACAGCTGCTGCGCGACGCGGATGCCGTGGCCGAAGCCGGCGCGTTCGCGGTCGTGCTCGAGATGGTCGAAGATGCGCTGGCCGCGGAGATCACGCAGCGCATCGCGATCCCGACGATCGGGATCGGCAGCGGACCGCGGTGCGACGGCCAGGTGCTCGTGCTGCACGATGTGCTCGGGCTGTACGACGACGCGCCGCCGTTCGCGAAGCAGTTCGCGACGGTCGGCGCCGATGCGACCACCGCGCTGCGCGCGTATGCCGGCGACGTTCGCGCGCGCACGTTTCCCACCGAGCGCGCCGCCGCCACGTCACCGCGCGAGGGGAACGGCTACCGGCCCTAGGGCGGAGTTGCGGTCGCGCGCGCGGCTGCCGCCGTCATCTCGCGGTCGAAGCGGGCGTACAAGCCGCCGTTCGGGCCGCGATAAAGATCCATGTGGGTACGCTCGGGCACGATCTCGATCGCCGCATCGCTGCCGGGCAGCTTCGCGAGCGCGTCGCGCAGGCGCATCACGCCGCGCTCGAGTTGAAACGTGTCCCAGCTTCCCACGACCACGTGCAGCTTGCCGCGCAGCTTCGGGCCGAGCGTCGTCCAATGATCGCGCAGCGTGCGCACGACGTCGTAATGCTCCTCCCAATAGCGGGCGACATTCGGATCGATCCGTCCGGTCATGCGATCGAAAAGTTGCTGCGGCCGGCCGTCTTCGCCACGCGGCGAGAACGCCGCGTCGAACGAACCGAACTGCCCGCCGACGACCCGAGCGCATGCTCTTGCAAAACGTAGTCGCGCAGCGGCACGACGTCCTTGCCTTTGATTCGCACGAGCATGTACGGCGCGCCCGCCCGATTGTGATAGATGTTGCCGGCGGGTTCGTCGACGAGGTTCGGTCCCGTGAAGTCGTGGAAGTCGAGCGGATCGGGCGACGTGGACCACGTCCCGCCGAACACCCGCGGGTACGTGACCTGAAGCCACATCGTGGTCCAGCCGCCCGACGAGTGACCGGTGAGAAAACGCGTCCCTTCGGTGGCGGTCATGCGCCAGCGCGATTCCAGGTAAGGGATCAGCTCGGCCGTGAGCGCATGCCCCCACGGGCCGTTGTTGACGGAGTCGGCGAACACACTGTGACCCAGCGGGACGTGCGGGTCGAGGTGAACGTAGATTAGTTGCGACCCGCCGGCGCCGGCGAGCGACCGCGCGCGCCCCGCCGCAGCGCGCGGCAAATCGCGGGCGGTTTCGCGGTAGCCGCCGACGACGAACACCGTTGCGTACCGGCGGGCCGACGTTGCGTAGTCGCGCGGCGGCTCGACGTACGCGTGCATGGTGATCGGCCGGCCGAAGAACGCGCTCAGCGACGGGCTGACGAAGTTCTCCGTGCGACCCGGATCCCGCATCGGCGACGGCGTCGCGGGCGGAGCTTCGAGCGGGCGACGCGCGCGCACCGAGATCGTCGTCACCGCACCCGCTGTGATGGTTACGGACTCGTTCGCGCTGACCGGATCCCCCGATTGGCCGCCGTCGTACGTGTAGCGGTGCGCAACATCGAGCTCCGCGCGCGCTGCGTAGTATCCGGGCGGTAGAGCGCGCAACGCGGTCGGATACGCGGCGGTATCCGCCGGCACTTCGACTGCCGAGCCGGCCGGCATGCCCTCGACCTCGACGCCGAGGATCTCGACGGCACGCGGATCTGCGAAGCTGGGCTCGAGCAGTCCGCGAATCTCCAGGGGACGCCCCGGCACGCGCCTCTGAAGAAACACGAGCAAACGCCCGTGCAGCTCGCCGAGGTTCCGATCGAACTGCACGACGATGCGCGGCGCCGCCGGCGGTGCGGCGAACCCGGGCGCAGGCAGGACGATCACCGCGCAAAGGAGCGCAAGCGAACCGCGCATCACACGCGTTCGAAGATCGTCGCGATACCTTGCCCCATGCCGATGCACATCGTCGCCAGGCCGTAGCGGCCCCCGCGGCGTTTGAGCTCGTGCAGCAGCGTCGTCGCGATGCGCGCGCCGCTGCAGCCCAGCGGATGACCCAGCGCGATCGCGCCGCCGTTCACATTAACGATCGCGGGATCGATGCCGAGCTCCTTGACGCACGCGACCGCTTGCGCCGCGAACGCTTCGTTGAGCTCGACGAGATCGAGGTCGTCGATGCGCAGGCCGGCACGGTCGAGCGCTTTGCGCGTCGCACCGATCGGCCCGATGCCCATCACGCTCGGATCGACGCCGAACGTCGCCGACGTCACGACGCGCGCGAGCGGCTGCCAGCCGTGTTTTTCCGCGGCGGCGGCGCTGCAGATCAGCAGTGCGGCGGCGCCGTCGTTCAGCGGCGACGCGTTGCCCGCCGTGACCGTCCCGTTCGCTTTGAATGCGGGCTTGAGTTTCGCGAGCGATTCGAGCGTCGTGTCGGGACGCGGCGGCTCGTCCTGCGTCACGTCGTAGCTTTTCTTCCCCTGTTCGACGTGGACCGCGATCAGCTCCGCATCGAAGCGGCCGGCGGCGACCGCGGCCTTGCACTTCGCCTGGCTGTCGTATGCGAACCGGTCTTGATCGTCGCGCGTCACGGCGTACTGCTCGGCCACCTTCTCGGCGGTCTCACCGAGCGAGATCGGCGGATACATCGCCGCGAGGCGCGCGTTCACCATGCGGTTGCCCAGCGTCGTGTCGTGGATGTCCGGCGCGCGGTCGTACGCTTTCTCTGATTTGAGGATCACGAACGGCGCGCGCGTCATCGACTCCGCGCCGCCGGCGATCGCGACGTCGATCACGTCGGCCTTGATCGCGTGAAACGCGGAGTTGAGCGCTTGCAGGCCGCTCCCGCACAGCCGGTTGAGCGTGGTGCCGGAAACGCTGGTCGGCAGCCCCGCGAGCAACGTCGCCATGCGGCCGACGTTGCGGCAGTCTTCGCCGGCCTGGTTCGCGGCGCCCCAAAACACGTCGTCGATCGTCGCCGGATCGATTCCGGTGCGATCCACCAGCGCGCGGATCGCGTACGATCCTAGGTCGTCCGGGCGAACGGGAGCAAGCGCGCCGCCGTACCGCCCCATGGGCGTGCGCAGCGCGTCGACGATTACAGCTTCGGCCATATCAGCCGGAACACGTTCGCGCGCCGGAAGCGCTGCGCCTCGGCAGCGGCGAAGCGTCCGGCGTGGAGACGATTCGGACGCGCTGCTGTATCGCGGGCGGCGGTCCCGCCGGGATGATGCTCGGCTTTCTGCTGGCGCGGGCCGGGGTCGACGTCGTGGTCCTCGAGAAACATGCCGACTTTCTGCGCGACTTTCGCGGTGACACGGTGCACCCGTCGACGCTGGAGCTCATGTACGAGCTGGGGCTGCTCGCGGAGTTCCTGAAACGCCCGCATCAGGAAGTCGTCCAGCTGCTCGGCATCATCGGCGGAACGACGATCCCGATTGCCGACTTTTCGCACGTCCCGACGCATTGCAAGTTCATCGTGCTCATGCCGCAATGGGACTTCTTGAACTTCCTCGCGGAAAGCGGCCGGAAGTATCCTTCGTTCCGCGTGATGATGCGGGCCGAAGTCACCGAGCTGGTCGACGAGGGCGACCGCATCGCGGGCGTTCGCGCGACGACGCCGGACGGTCCGGTCGAAATTCGCGCGGAGCTCGTCGTCGGCGCCGACGGGCGGCACTCCATCGTTCGCGCGCTCGCGGGCTTGCACGTGGACGACCTCGGGGCGCCGATCGACGTGCTCTGGATGCGCCTGCCCAAACGGCCCGGCGATCCCACCGGAGCGGTGCTCGGGCGGTTCGATGCGGGCAAGATTCTCGTCGCGCTCGATCGCGGCGACTATTGGCAATGCGCCTCCGTCATCCCCAAAGGCGGCTACGACGCGCTTCGGCAGCGAGGACTGCAGGCGCTGCGCGACGACATCGCGGCCGTTGCGCCCGATCTTGCCGGTCGCACCGATGCGCTGCAAAGCTGGAACGATGTCAAGCTGCTGACCGTGACGGTCGACCGGCTGCGTGAATGGTACCGCCCGGGACTGCTGTGCATCGGCGACGCCGCGCACGCGATGTCGCCGATCGGCGGCGTCGGCATCAATCTGGCAATCCAGGACGCCGTCGCGGCCGCGAACATGCTGTTCGCGCCGCTCCTCGCCGACACGCTGTCCGTGCGTGACCTCGCCGGCGTGCAGCGCCGCCGCATGTTGCCGGTGCGCTTGACGCAAGCGATGCAGGTATTCGCTCAGAACCGCGTCATCACGAGCGTCCTTGCAAGCACGCAGCGCACGAAAATACCGTGGCCGCTCAAGCTCATCCTGGCGTTCCCGTGGCTGCGGCGCATCCCGGCGCGCGTCGTGGGCGTGGGCTTTCGGCCCGAGCACGTGCGCACGCCGGAGGCAGCTACGCCGCAATCCGCCTGACGCGTTCGATCCCGAGGTCGTCCGCGAGCGAATCCAAATCCTCGATCACCGGCCCGATCAGCGGAATGCCGTCGCGGCGGAATGCGACCTCGTTCTCGTGTTCGATCTCGCCCGCGACGTAGATGCGATCCCGGCCCGGCGCCGGCGCGCTCGACTTGAACGCGCGCAGCTCGCGATCCATGTCGCGCTTGAACTCCGCGACCTCGCGCAGCGCGTCGATCCTGATCGCGCCGAAGAAGTGGGACGTGATCCCCGACGGCGACGTGGTGCTCTCGCCGATCGAGAGCGCGGTGCCGAACCAGCCCGCGGCGAGAACGCCGCTGAGCAGCTCGGCGAGCGCGCCCATCCCATAGCCTTTGTGGCCGCCGTTGTCGACGCCGAAGCCGCCCAGCGGCAGCAAAGAGCCCGAATGGCGCACCGCCGGATCGTCCGTCGGATTGCCGCCGGCATCGACGGCCCAGCCGGGCTTGAGCCGCAATCCCTTGCGCTCGTAGACTTCGAGCTTGCCGTACGTCACGGTCGTGGTCGAGAAGTCGAGCACGAACGCCGGTTCGTCGCCTGCGGGGATCGCGAACGCGAACGGATTGGTGCCCTGCATCTTGTCGCGCCCGAACGTCGGCACCGCGAAGTGCGCGGAGTCGGTGCTGCAGATGCCGATCATGTCGTGCGGCAGCGCCATCATCGCGTAATAGCCCGCGATCCCGTAGTGGTTGGAGTTGCGCACGGCCGCAAACGCGATCCCGTTATCGCGCGCCTTGTCGATCGCGCGCGTCATCGCGTGATGCGACGCCGGGTGACCCAGGCCGTTGCCGGCATCGAGCAAGAGGGACGACGGCGTGTCGCGCACGTCGGCGTACGTGGGGCGCGCCGCGATGCGGCCGTTGCGGACGCGGTCGACGTAGAACCAGCGCAATCGCGCGACGCCGTGCGACTCGATCCCGCGGCGGTCGGCGGCCACGAGCACGTCTCCGACGATGCGCGCCTGCGCCGCGTCGACGCCGACCGTCACGAGCGCGCGCTCGACGAATGCGGCCAAATCCTGTTCCCGCACGCGCGCGCCGTCAGTCAACGGTGAACCGTTCCAGCTTCGCGATGCCCAGCCGTTCGGCCATCGCGTCGATGCCGTCCCACACCTTCGGGTCGATCGGGACGCCTTCACGCCGGTACCGTTCGGTGTTCTCGCGTTCAGGCTCGCCCGCCGTCAGCACGCGCTCGGCACCCGGCGAAACCGCGCTGCGCTCGAACGCCGTGAGCTCGCGCGCGAGATCGCGCTGGAAGCCGCCGCCATCGCGCAGCGCGTCGATGCGGAACGCGCCGAAGAAGTGGCCGACGGTGCCGCCGTGCAAGCCGCGCTCGTCCAAGCGCAGCGCGGTGCCGAACATCCCGCCGGAAAGCACGCCGCACAGGATCTCGACGAGCGCGCCCAGCCCGTAACCTTTGTGGCCGCCGTTGTCGGTGCCGTAGCCGCCCAGCGGCAGCAGCGCGCCGTTGGTCATCGCCGTCGTAGGATCGAGCGTTTCGCGGCCGTCGGCGTCGACCGCCCACCCCGGCTTGAGCGGTTTACCTTTGCGCTCGCTGACCTCGAGCCGTCCGAACGTGACGCCCGTCGTCGCCATGTCGAGCACAAACGGCGGATGTCCGTTCGCCGGGATCGCGACTGCGATCGGATTCGTGCCCTGCGTTTTCTGGCGCCCGAACGTCGGCACCGCGAGGTGCGTCGAGTTCGTCATGGACAGCCCGATCATTCCGTGATCGAGCGCCATCATCGCGTAGTACGCCGCGATGCCGTAGTGATTCGAGTTGCGCACCGTGGCGAACGCGAGCCCGCTTTCGTGCGCCTTTTCGATCGTCTTGCGCATCGCGAAGATGCCGGCCGGGTGGCCTAAGCCGTTCCCGGCGTCGAGCGCGAACTGCGTGGGCCGATCGGACAGCGCGGTGTACGCCGGGCGCGCGTTGACGACGCCCGCTTGAATGCGCCGCACGTAGAACATGTCGAGCCGCGCGATTCCGTGCGACTCGACGCCGCGCAAGTCGGCCGCAACCAGCACGTCGCCGACGTCGTTCGCATCGGACTCGGTGAGGCCGACCGCCAACAGCGAGCGCACGATGAAGTCGTGCTCGGCCGCTTCGTGCGTCCGAATGTGCGAAGGCGCCTCACCGATCATGTCGTCGCCCGCATTTGGCGGTTACCGCGCGAGCACCTAGCGGAGCATGAGGAGACGGTCGACGACGCGCGCGAGCAAACGATCCGCCCCGTACTCGTCGTAGTGCGCGCGGTCGTAGCACAGTGCGAGCCAGCAGCGGCCGTCCGCGATCGCGCCCGGCGCTAGGATAGCCGGCTCGCCCGGCGCGACCAGTGGAAACGCGAGCAAGGTTCCCGTGACGCCCACGTTGGTGACGGTCGCGACGGCGCCCCCTACGTCGTTCGCGGTGAGCGCGTTGGTGCGCGCGCGTTCCGCGAGATCGGCGATGCGGACCGAGATGTCGTGCGGCGACGCGTCGCGCGCGTCAGGGATCACGGGGACGACGAGCCCGCCGGGAATCTCGACCGCGATGCCGATGCGGTCCGCTTCGAGCGCCTGCGCGAAGGCTTTCACGAAGTACGCGGTCCACGATGCGCCGCGGCGTTCGATCCCGCTCACGTCGACGAGGCGCGCGCACGAGCCCTGCGCGATCGTGGCGCGCGCTTCCGTCATTCGCTCCGCTATCCGGCGGCGCATCGCGGTGAGCCCGCCGCTCGACGCAGGCGCAGGCGCCGGCGCCTGGACCGGGCGCGACATCGCGGTGTGAACGCCCGCTTCCGCTTCGGCTTCGCCCGCGAAACGCGCGAGCACCTGACCGACGTCCGCCCGTTCACCTTCGGGGACGAGTATCTCCGCGAGAACGCCGTCGTGCGGCGATTCGACGTCGGTGTTCACCTTGTCGGTCTCGACCGCGAACAACGGCTCGCCCTTGCGCACGATGTCGCCCGGACGCTTGTACCATGCGGACACGATGCCGTCGACGAGCGTGTCGGCGAGCTTCGGAAACTCAACCTGCATGAACGCTACCCTCGACCGCGGTTTTGAACGCCGCGAGGAATCGGCCGACGTCGGCGCCGTCGACCGCGCGGTGATCGACCGCGCAGGCGACGTACGCGCGGCCGTCACGTACCGCGCCGATGCGCACGGCGGCGGTTTGTCCCGGGCGCACGAACGGGATCGCCATGTCGCTGCCGTTCGCGCCGTAATCGACCAAGGTGATCGTCCCGAGGCCGCGCGCCGGAGCGGACGGTCCGAAATCGAGATCGACCACCACGTCCTGGTGCTCGACGATCCCGGCCCACGCAAACGTCGCGTTGAAGCGCGGGAATGCGGCGGCGGCTTCCACAAGCGCGTCGACCGCGACGCGCGTGTGCTCGTCGGGCAGCACCACCTCGACGATG
>JAXDMA010000181.1:0-2659 GCA_034666305.1 Vulcanimicrobiota bacterium | reverse complement strand
TGTCGTTCTGCACGAGCGAGATGGACTCGACGCCCGCGGCGACCATCACCTTGGCGCCGTCGACGATCACGCGGTGCGACGCGCTTGAGATCGCTTGCAGTCCCGACGCGCAGTAGCGGTTGATCGTCGTGCCCGCGACCGCGCGCGGGAGGCCGGCGCGCAGCGCCGCGACGCGGCCGATGTTGTGACCCGTCGCGCCCTCGGGCAGGCCCGTGCCGACGACGACGTCCTCGACCTCGGCCGGATCGATTCCGGCACGCGCAATCGCGTGAGTAATGACGTGGCCCGCCATGGTCGCGCCGTGGGTTTGATTGAACGCGCCGCGAAACGCCTTGCCGATCGGCGTGCGTGCGGCCGAGACGATCGCCGCCTCAGGCATGGGTCAGCTCCTTGGTTTGCGTGGACGTGGTTTCGCCCTTGGGCGTGTAGTGCGTGGCAGCGGCGTAGTGCATCGGGCCGCCGTGGTGCGGCGGGAAGCCGTAGCCGTAGATCCAGACGATGTCGACGTCGCCCGGGCGCATCGCGACGCCCGTGCGCAGCAGCTCCGCACCGCTGTCCGCGAGCGCGCGCGTACAGCGCGCGATGATCTCGTCGTCGCTCACGTTCGGGTTCTGCGGGATGCCGGCGTCCTTCGCGAGCTGCGCGATGAGCTGCTCGACCTCGGGATCGGGGATCGCCTCGCGCCCCTTGCCCACCGCTTTGTCGTACTTGAAGAAGCCGGCGCCGGACTTCTGGCCGAGCCGCCCTTGCTCCACGAGCTTCGCGATGATCGGGATGCGCCCGAGCGGCGTGCCGTGCTCCGACTGCGAGATGAAGTTGTAGACGTCGAGCCCCGAGAGGTCGGCGACCGCGAACGGTCCCATCGCGAAGCCGAACTTCTTCTTCATCACGTCGTCGATGCGCGCCGGGCTCACGCCCTCTTCGGCCAACTGCACCGCTTGCGCTTCGTATTCGAACAGCATCCGGTTTCCGATGAAGCCGAACGCGTTGCCCGACACGACCGCGACCTTGCGCAGCTTTTTACCCAGCGCGATGCCGGTGGTGAGCGTCTCGGGCGACGTCTCTTTGCCGCGCACGATCTCGAGCAGTTTCATGATGTTGGCCGGCGCGAAGAAGTGCAGGCCGAGCACCTTGCCGGGCCGCTTCGTTGCCGACGCGATCTCGTCGATGTCGAGCGTCGACGTGTTCGAGGCGAGGATCGCATCGGGCTTGGTGATCGCATCGAGCTTCGCGAAGATCTCTTTCTTCACGGGCATCGACTCGAATGCAGCCTCGACGACGATGTCGACGTCCTTCAGCTCATCGAAGTCCGTCTCGAACGTGATGGAGTTAGCGCGCTTCCACGCGTCTTCTTGGCTGATGCGGCCCTTGTCCACCTGGTACTTGAACATGCCGAACACGGTCTCGCGCGCCTTGTCCACGGCCTCGGCCTTGGTCTCGACGACGGTGACGGGGATGCCGGCCTCCGCGAACACGATCGCGATGCCGGTCCCCATCGTGCCGGCGCCGATCACGCCGGCGGTCTTGATCTCGAGCGGCGCGGTCTTCGGCAGTCCGGGGACTTTCGAGAGCTCGCGTTCGGCGAAGAACACGTGGCGCAGCGCCGCAGACGGCGCCGATTGCACGAGCTCCAGGAAGAGCCGCATCTCGCGGGCCCAGCCGCGCTCGAACGGCAGCTCGATCGCGGCTTGCACGGCGTCGATCAGCTTGTGTGCGGCGAACCCGCCGTTCTCTTCGGGCGGTACCATCATGTGCGCTTGCGCGACGACGAACGGCGTCGCGAACAAGCTCAAGTTTGCGACGCCGAGCTCGGCCTTGCGCTCCGAGATTCGGCGCTTCGGTTTGCCGGCGTAATTCTTCGCGGCTTCAACGGCGTCGCCATCGGTGATCGCGTCGAGGATGCCTTTCTTGAGCGCATCCGGCGCCTTCATCATATCGCCCTTGAGCATCATCTGCAGGGCGTCGTTCGCGCCGATCAGGCGCGGCAGACGCTGCGTGCCGCCGGCGCCCGGCAGCAGGCCCAGCTTGATCTCCGGCAGCCCGACGCGCGATTTCGTCGTCGCGACGCGATAATCGCACGCGAGCGAAAGCTCGAAGCCGCCGCCCAGCGCGTTGCCGTCGATCGCGGCGACGAACGTCTTGCCGCTGCGTTCCATCGCTTCGATCACGGAGCGGACCGTCTTGGTGTCGGCGGTCGGCGGCGTGGTGAAGTCGTTGACGTCCGCGCCGCCGCTGAACAGGCCGTTCGCGCCGGTGAAGATCACCGTCGTGACGCCCGCGTCTTTGTCGGCCGCTTCGATCAGCGGCACTAGCTCGCCGGACAGCGCGTACGATAACGCGTTGACGGGCGGGTTATCCAGCGTGATGAGGCGGACGCCGTCGCCGGCGTCCGTCATCTTCACGCGCTGAGTCGTGTTCGTGTTGCTCATGTGCTTTCTGCTGGTTACACGGTGACGAGCGCGCGGCGCTCGACTTCGAACATGTCGTCGTTGCCGGCCATGACGTCGCCCGAGCCTTCGGTGATCTGCTTCTGCAGCCAGGCTGCCTGCGAGAGCACGTTGTGCGCGTAGAACGTCGCCGTGTCGAGCTTGGCCGTGTAGAACGGGTCGGCGTCGCCCGCGGCGAGCTTCTCCGCCGCGATCTTCGCCCCGCGGAACAG
>JAXDMA010000180.1:0-4012 GCA_034666305.1 Vulcanimicrobiota bacterium | reverse complement strand
AGCACGCCAAGCTCATGGTGCTCAAGGCGGCGTGGGAGAAGGACGAAGGGCGCGCCTTCGAGCTCAACGCGTCGCTGGCCAAGCTGTACTCGGGCGAGGTGTCGCGCCGGGTCGTCAACGAGGCGCTGCAGATTCACGGCGGCTACGGCTTCATGGACGAGTACCCGATCTCGCGGATGTACCGGGATCAAAAGGTCAATGAGATCGGCGAGGGCACCAACGAGATCCAGCGCTTGGTGATCGCACGGCAGATCGGTTTGTAGCGCCCGGGGCGCGTTTTAACGATTCTTCAGACTTTTCGGGCAAGAGGTTGATCATGCGCAAGGTAGCCGCTGCGGCGGTGATTTCACTGGTCATCGTTGCCCTGGTCGCCTTCGTCGGCGCCGGCCGGGTGTGGGCACATTTGGAGCGCGGGGCTACGGCGCCCCAGTTCTCGCTCCAAGCTGCCAAAGGCGGCGACGTCGCCACGGTCGACCTCAAGGCGGCCCTGGCCAAGGGGCCGGTCGTGCTGTACTTCTTTCCGAAGTCGTTCACGACGGGGTGCACGATCGAGGCGCACCTGTTCTCCGAGCACATCGCCGAGTTCACCAAGCTCGGCGCGACCGTGATCGGCGTCAGCGGCGATGATATCGAGACGCAGAAGAAGTTCTCGACCGAGGAGTGCCGGTCGGCGTTCATGGTCGCTTCCGACCCCGGGCTCAAGATCGCCAAGCAGTACGACGCGCAGCTGGCCGACAAGTACGCGAACCGTACGTCGTACGTGATCGCGCGAGACGGGACCATCGCCTACTCCTACACGTC
This sequence comes from Vulcanimicrobiota bacterium, assembly GCA_034666305.1. Taxonomy (GTDB): domain Bacteria; phylum Vulcanimicrobiota; class Vulcanimicrobiia; order Vulcanimicrobiales; family Vulcanimicrobiaceae; genus Vulcanimicrobium. The sequence goes on along the minus strand of JAXDMA010000180.1, from coordinate 3,211 downwards.
CCTCGATGCGTCCAAGCACGTCGACAACACGCTCGACGCGCTCAAGACTCTGACCGCCGCGCGCAAATGAGGCCGGGCGGGTACTAGCCCTTCGTGGAGATCGGCTGGCCTCGCGAACTGTTCTTGATCCGGCACGCGGAGAGCGCGGGCAACGTCGCCCGGGAGCTCGCGCTGGCAAGTAATGCGCTGATAATCGACATCGACCACCGCGACTGCGACGTGCCCCTCTCGCCGCTGGGCGAGCGCCAGGCCGCCGCGCTGGGGCAGTGGTGCGCGCGGCACATCCAGCCGGTCGACGCCGTGCTGTCGTCGCCGTACGTCCGCGCGCAGCAGACGTCCGCGATCGCGCTGCGCGAGGCCGGATGGGACCACATCCCGATCGTGGCCGACGAGCGGTTGCGCGAGAAAGAGTTCGGGATGCTCGACCGCCTGACGCGCGACGGGATCGAGCACCGCTTTCCCGAGCAGGCCGAGATGCGCCGCGTGCTCGGCAAGTTCTACTACCGGCCGCCCGGCGGCGAGAGCTGGACCGACGTGATCCTGCGCTTGCGCAGCGTGATCGACACGCTGACGCGCGAATACAACAACTGCCGTGTCGCGGTGGTGTCGCATCAAGTGATCGTGCTGTGCTTCCGCTATCTGTTCGAGGGCTTGACCGAGAGTCAGATCCTCGCGATCGACGCGGCGGCCGACGTCGCGAACTGCTCGGTCACCACGTACCGCTACGACGACGGCGAAAAGAAGCTCAAGCTGCGGGCGTACAACGTCGTCGCGCCGATGGAAGAAGCCGGCGAGCCCGTCACGCGCGAACCGGACGCTCCCGTTGCCCGCAAGTAACGCGATCGACGCCGCGCTGCTGCGCACGTGGCCGCTCCCCGTGCCGGACGGCGGCGACAAGAACGCGCGCGGCAGCATTTTCGTCGTGGCCGGCGCGCCGCAGATGCCCGGCGCGGCGATCTTGTGCGCGACCGCGACGCTGCGCGCCGGCGCCGGGAAGCTGCAAATCGGCACGTGCGCGTCGGTCGCGGCGCACGTCGCCACGGCCGTGCCCGAGTCGCTGGTGGTCGCGCTCGACGAGACGCCGTCGGGTGCGATTGTGCTCGCGAGCGCGGCGACGATCGTCGAACGCGCGAACAAGGCCGACGCGCTGGTGATCGGACCGGGCTTGGTCGACGAGCGCGCGTCGGCGCGGTTGATCGCGGCGGTTGCGTGCGACCTCGACGTGCCGGCGGTGATCGATGCGGCCGCGCTCGCGTGCTTGCGCGATCAGCCGGACGCGATCGCACGGTTGGGCGGGCGTGTGGTGCTCACGCCGCATGCCGGCGAGATGGCACGAATGCTTTCTTGCGAACGCGATGCGGTGGAAGGCGATGCCGCGTCGTTCGCGATCGAAGCGGCGCGGCGGTTCAACGCCGTCGTCGCGCTCAAGGGCGAGACGACGTACATCGCGGAGCCCGGCGGGGCACTGTACCGCAACGAGCACGGCAACGTGGGACTCGCGACGTCGGGTTCGGGCGACGTGCTGGCCGGCGTGATCGGCGGGCTGCTCGCGCGCGGCGCGGAGCCGCTCGTCGCCGCGGCATGGGGCGTCTATCTGCACGCGCGCGCCGGCGACGCGCTCGCGAAACGCATCGGCTTCGGTTTTCTCGCGCGCGAGTTGTCGGCGGAGATTCCGAAGCTGATGGGCGAACTCAGCGTGTAGCTGGGATCAAGCCGGCACCGGTGCGCGTAGGTCGATGCGGGTTGCGCCGGCTACCTCGGCGGCGTCGGCCAGGTCGCCGCTGGCGGTGAACAGGATGCACTGCGCGTCGAGCGCGCCGTGCATCAGTACCGGGAGGCAGCGCATGATGCGATCGGCGTCCCAGAACGCGAACGGATCGTCGAGCAGCAGCGGCGGCGTTTCCAAGCCTTCGGCGAACATGCGCGCCGTCGCGAAGCGGACGACGAGCGCGATTTGGTCGCGCGTTCCGGCCGAGAGCTTGTCGACGTCCTCGAAGCCGTTGGTTTCCGGGATGCGTACGCGGATCGCCAGCGTCGCCGGGTCGAGCCGGATCTCGCCGTAGCGGCCCGCCGTGATCGTCCCGAGCACGTCCGCACTGTACTGTTCGAGCCGGCGCGCGAACGCGCGGTGCGCTTCGTCCTTGCGCATCTCGATCGTGTCGTGCGCGAGTTTGAGCGCGCGGTCGAACGCTTCGAGGCGCGCGATCTCCGCGCGCGTCGCCGCGAGCGCTTCGTCGTGCTCGGCGACGTTGGGGACGCCCGCCTCGCAGGCGCGCAGCTCGCCTTCGAGATTTGCCACCGCGCTTTCGGCTTCGCGCGCGCGCGCGTCGAGCTGCGCGCGCTCGCGCTCCACGGCGCGCAGCGTCTGCGGATCGTCGTCGGCCGCGGGTTCCACGCCGGCCGCGAGCAGCGCGTCGTACTCCGCCTGCAGCGCGCGGTCGTCGTCACCGTGCAGAATGTCGCCGCGCCGCAGCTCGAGCATCGCCAGCCGGGCATCGAGCCCGTCGCGTTCGGTGCGGCGGGCGGCGCGCCGGTGCGCGGCTTCGCGGCGTTCGGCGCGCTCGCCGGCGGCGTCGGGGACGAGCGTGTTCGCCAGCGCGTCGAAGCGCGCGGCCGCGGCCGCCGCCGCGTCGCGCGCGGTCTGCTCGCGCGCCTCGGCCTTGGCCGCTGCGGTTTCGCGCGCGAGCAGCGCGACGTAGCGGGCGCGCCGCTGCACGAGCTCGTCGATGTTCGCAAGGCGCAGCGGCTCCAGCACGCGTGCGACGGCCGCGGCGGCGACATGTTCTTCGGCGAGCGCCTCGTCCGCACTGCGCTGTTTGGCGTCGGCCTCGCGGGTTCGTGCCGCCCGCGCGCGAGCGCGCGCGAACGCGGCGGCGGTCAGCGCGAACGCGATCGCACCGCCGACCGCGGTCCACATCCAGACGTGCGCGATCGCGACGGCTACGCCGGCGATCCATGCGACTAGCGCCGCCGCGAACAGCGCGCCGGTCACGGAGCGCCCGCCGTTGCCGTCGTTGCGCGCGACCGCGGCGTCGTACGACGCGGCGGCGGCTTTCGCGCGCGCCGTTCCGGCTTGCGCGGCGACGGCGCGCAGCGCGTTGAACGCGTCGTCGTCGAGCGTGCCGGCGTCCGCGCGGCGGTCCGCCAGCTCGCGCCGCTCCTCGGCGGTCAGCGCGTCGTCCGCCACGCCGCGTTCGGCGGCGTCGGCGAC
>JAXDMA010000179.1:0-3480 GCA_034666305.1 Vulcanimicrobiota bacterium | reverse complement strand
CGCGCGATCCCGTGGTCGCGCAGGAAGTCGATGTCCTTGCCGGTCACGGTGTTGGTGAGGATCGTCTTGCCGTCGAGCCGGTCGGGCATGAACTGGCGCATGAAGTGGTAGTCGCCCGCGATGATCTCCGCGTCGTCGTAGTATTCGGGATACTTGGGCTGCGGCGCGCGGTCTTGCTTCTTGCCGGTCGGGTAGAAAAACTGGAACGGCAGCTTGCACGCGTCGGGCAGATACTTGCGCGCCATCTCCTCGAACTCGTCCAGGCCGCGCACCGGCCGGTCGAGGTCGAGCGCGAAGATGAAGTCGCCGAACACGACGTCGGCGCCGGCCTGCACGAGCGCCTGCGCCATCCCGAACCGGTCGAGCGCGCTGACCATCAGCACGCGCTTCCCGCGCAGCTCGATCCCGAGCTCCGTCTGAATGAACGCAATCGCGTTGCGCTCCAAGGTGTTCTTCAGCCCGCTGCCGTCGACTACCGGCGTGATCTTCACCGCATCCAGCAGCCGCAGCCCGTCGCGCAGCGCGTAGCGGTCTTTGCCGGCGTACAAATAGACGTCGATCCCGCCGAGCCCGATCGCGTCGACGGTGCCGTCGAGCTCCTTGAGCTTCGCGATCGCTTTATCGATGGAACCGTCCGTCCCGACACGCGAGATCTCGAACTGCTCGCCGAGCAATTCGACGTCGGCACGATGATCGCGCGACGAAGACCCGAGCGAAACGGACACGACTTTCTTCACGTCAGGACCTTTCCAATCGCGATCGACCGCGTGATGTACACAGCGCTGGGGCGATTCGGTGGTCCGTCGGGAGGACTCGACACCCTTCCCGTGCGGGTTCGATTCCCGCTCGCTCCAGCCCGGCGTTGCGACGCCGGCCGCCGTATGATAGGATCACCGCGTCGAGTCCTCCCGTCATACCGCCCAGGGCACCGCGTTCACCGAACACGGTGCCCGTCGCTTTTTCAAACAAAGCCCGGCGTTTACGGCGCCGGTTGCGGTGTGGTATGATGGTGTTGTCAAGCCCAGTCGTCACACCGCCGCGGGCATCGCGTTCATCGAACGCGGTGCCCGTCGCTTTTTCGAAGCTCACGCTGGTTGCGCGCTCGTGACGACGGCTTCGTGTCGGACCGGGAAGTTTACGCTGTTCGCGATGAAGCACTCCGCGTGCGCGCGTTCGTGTAGATCCATGGCTTCGTCGATGCGCGCCGGGTCCGCGATCGCGACGCGCGGCCGCAGCATCACCTCGCGGAAACGCATCTTGCCGTCGATCAGCGTCATCTCGCCGCTCGCGTCGTCGTCGTATGCGACGACCGCGATCCCCGCGCGCGTGCACGTCGCCAAATACGACAGCAGATGGCACGCGGACAGCGCCGCCACCAGCAGGTCCTCCGGGTTGTGCCAGGCCGGGTCGCCGCGGAAATGGGCGTCCGCCGATCCGCGCAGCGGCGGCTTGCCGTCGACCTCCACGACGTAGTCGCGGGAGTACGACGCGTAGTCCACCGCCGGGCCGCGTTCGGCGCCCGTCCAGCGCAGCCGCGCGGCAAAGCGGTGCGCGCGGGCGTTCACGCCGAGGCCGCGCGGCGTTCGTCGGCCGCGGCGCGCGTGCGCGCGATCTGCTCGCGCGAGATCGGCAGGTCGAACGCGCGCATGTCCGCGAGCTGGAAGCCGGCGGTCGTGGCGAGCTCCTCGATCTCACGCACCCGGGCGACGTCGATCCCGCGACCCAGCGTGTACGGCTCGCAGCGGTCGTTCAGCGCGAGCACCATCGTCTCCGACATGCACGCGAGCGCCGTCCCTTGCGGCAGCCCCATGTCGAACGTCTCGCCGGGCTCGCGCACGCGCCACCAGCGCATGTCGCCCGGCACGCGCATGTTGCCGCCTTCGACGACGAGAACGTCGGGACGTTCGCTCGCGACGCGCCGGCTCACGTCGTGCGGCAGCGACAGCTCGCACACCACCGCGCCCGTGCGCAGGTCTTCGGGTTCGATCACGTCTTGCGTCGACGACGTCGCCGTCAGCACCAAATCGGCGCGCTGCACGGCCTCGCTAATGCCGGTCGTGAATGACGACGAGCACGGCAGCTGCTCGCGAATGCCCTCGTGGAATTTGCGCAAGCGCGTCTCGTTGCGCGCGACCAGGGTTACGTGCGCCACGTGCGGCGCGATCAGTTCGACGCACGCACCGCCGATCGACCCGGTCGCACCGACGACGACCGCCGTAGCCTGCGATGCGTCGATGCCCATCTCGTCCGCGCCGCGAAAGAGACTGCGCACGCCGGCGGCGATCGTGAGCGAGTTGCCCGTCGTCACCGGAATGGGCGAACGCTCGTTGATCGTGATGCCACCGTCGCCGACGACGCCGGTGAACGCACCCAAGCCCGCGACTTCCGCGCCGAGATCCACGCCGAGCTGGATCGCTTTGAGGATGCGGTCGTACACCTGCTCGCGCGGGAGCTGGAGCATCTGTTCGGGCAACAGCCCCGCGGCGACGAACCAGCCCTCGGTCACACGCCCGTCGGGCGTGCGGACCCCGGTCACATGCGCCGCGTTCCAGGCGGGCATCCACTCGAGGATCTTGGCGATGATCGGCTTGCCCTTGCCCGCGGCGCCGGGTTCGTAGCGCACGACGTCCTCGAACGAGAGCGGGTGGATCACGAAACAGAACTTGGCCATCCGGAATGCCCGTTTCGCCCCTCCGCCGCCGGGAGCCCGCGGGCCGTTGGGGGAAGGGGAGCCGCGCATGAATCAGACGCTCTCGACCATCGATGAGCTCCTCCGTATCCCCGCCCCCTGCCCCGGACCAATGGGGCTCGCGTGTGACGGGCCGGATCTCTGGATCGCCTCGTACGACACCTGCCGAATCTACGGTATGGTCGCGATGCAGGGCCGTGTTTTTGAAGAGGCGACCGCGCCCGGCAGGCCATTCGGGTTGACGGTCACCGGGGACGCGCTCCGCGTCGTCGTGGGCGACCGCGACGACGGCGGAACCGACGACCGTTTCATACGGCGCTACATCATGGGCAAGGACTTCAAGTCCGACGCGATCCGCTGCCCGGACGGAACGGGCTCGTTTCTTGCGTACGACGGCGACCGGCTCTATCTGAGCCAGCGCGACGCGCAGGTGATTCTCGAGCTCGACGAGACCGGCCGCGTGCTGCGCACGATCCCCGTCCCGCGCCAAATCACCGGGATGGTCATCGTCGCCGGGCGCTTCTATCTCGTCACCACGGAAAGCCGCGAGAGCGACGACTATCGGCTGCTCTGCTTGGACGCGCGCAAGGAAGAGCCGGAGGTTCACGAGCTCGCGTCGATCCCGTTCGCCGCGCGCAGCCTCGGGTTCGACGGCACGAAGTTCTGGACGAACTGCCGCGGCGAAAACACGATCGTGGCCTTCGCGAAGCCCGACTAGGGCCGTCGGGCGCGGGTCGAACGGGGACCGGCCGCGCCCACCACGAAGCAAGCGAGCGTGACGACGAAGCGGT
>JAXDMA010000178.1:0-5563 GCA_034666305.1 Vulcanimicrobiota bacterium | reverse complement strand
CCCGCGAGCCCCAGCAAGATGCCCAGCCCCATCACGACGATCGCGTAGATGCCGGCCGTGTCGAACAGCGTGAGAAGGTAGTCGGAATGGACGAACGCCGGTACGAACGCAAGGGCGACGATGAGGGCGAAAAGTGGCGCACCCTTCGACAGGCTCAGGGTGACACTGGACTTCATCATGCCTTCTCCGCGACGCGTTCGCCGAAGAGACCTTGAGGGCGGATCAGCAGCACGCTGATCAGAATGATGAACGCGATCGCGTCGACGTACGACGACGACACGTAGAAGCCGCCGAACGTCTCGATCACGCCGATGGTGAGCCCGCCGATGATCGCGCCGGGGATGCTGCCGAACCCGCCGACGATGCTCGCCGCAAACGCCTTGAGCGCGATGAGCGCACCCATCTCCTTGGTCACGGTGAAGAGCGGCGCGACGAGCAGGCCGGAGATGGCGCCCAGCACCGCGCTGTAGACGAACGTGATCGTCACGATGCGGCCGACCCGAATCCCGATCAGCCGCGCCGTCGCGCGATCCTGCGCGGTCGCGCGCATTTGCTTGCCCAGCGTCGTGCGCTCGAACAAGTAGAACTGGAACGCGATCAGCACCGCCGTGACCCCGAGGATCAGGAGATCTTGCGGTCGGATGCGCAGCGGTCCGAGGAAGATCGTGTCCACCGAGAACAGGCTCGGCATCACGATCGGCTGGCTGCCCCAAACCTGCTGCACGGCGTTGCGCAGAAAGATGGAGACCCCGATCGTCGAGATGACGACCGGCATCCAGCCGCGATCTCGCAGCGGGTGGTACGCGATGCGGTTGAACAGCAACGCGAAACCCACCATGAAGATCAGAACGAGCACGTACACGCCCACGACCGGGACCTGCCAGTGGACGATCGTGCCGAAGACCGCGATCGCCGGCAGCATGAAGGTGACGGCGACGTACGACGGCAGCATGACGAACTCGCCTTGCGCGAAGTTCACGACGCCGACGGCGTTGTAGATGAGCACGAAACCCAGCGCGACCAGCGCATAGATCGACCCGACCGCCAGGCCGCTGATGAGCAGCTGCATGTTGGCGACCGGGTCGAAGTGCATGTCAGCCCGAGACCTTTTTCACGAGGTGGAGCTTGCCGTCTTGATTCTGCCCGATCGAGACGGAATGGATCATGTTGCCCTCGGCGTCCGCACTAAAGGTACCAAGCACGCCGTCCCACTTCTTGATCGCTTTGAGCGACGCGATCGTCTGTTTCGGATCGGTCCCCTTCTGCTTCTTGTACGTGTCTGCGAGCATGTACACCGAGTCGTAGACCCAGCCGGAACCGGTGCCGACGTCGGGCAAGTGGTGATACTTCTTGTAGAATGACGTAAGGAAATGCGTCGCGACATTCGAGTTGAAGCCCACGATGAAGTCGAGGGCGCAGTACGTGCCGTACGCGTCCTTGCCGGCCACCTCGATCGCGGTCTGGTTGCCGAGCGAGGGCGAGCCGACGATCGGAATGTTCAATCCGAGCGAATGGATCTGTTTGAGGATCAGCGCGGTGTCGCTCGGGTTTTGAATGTACATCAGCACGATGTCCGCGCCCGACTGCTTGATCTTGAGGATCTCGGCGGTGAAGTCTTTGGCGTCCTTGGGGTACTGCTCGTTGGCGACCGGCTTCATCCCCAGCTTTTCGAGGTTCATCACGATTTGGTCGGCGCCGCCGGTCCCGAACGCGTCGCTCGCGTGCAGGATCGCGACCTTCTTGCCCTTCTTGTCCTTCACCGCGAAGTTCGTCATGCCGGCGGCGGTGATGCCGTCCGACCCCCGCAGCCGGAACATGCCGGGCACGCCGAGCTGCGTGTTCTTCACGGCGGTTCCGCCGGTCATCCACGGAATCTCGCGCGACTTCATGACGGGCGCCATGGCCTGCACCTGGGTCGAAAGCACCGGACAAACGATCGCGACGACGCTTTCGCCCAGCAGCTTGTTGAGCGCCGAGACGGCCGACTGATTGTCGTTGGTCGCATCTTCTTCGACGATCTCGAACGGCCGGCCGTCGTACACTTTGTCCTTGCGCGCGTTGATCTCTTCGACCGCGAGCGCCGCGCCCTCGTGTTCCTGTTGCCCGAGCAGCGCGTTCGAACCGGTCAAACACGGAATCAAACCGAGCCTGATCGGTTCCGGAGCGGCTCCGACGATTGCGGGAAAGCCGATGGCGGCGCCCGCGGCCGCCGCACCGGTCGCTGCAAGAAAGTTCTTTCGGTCGAGTTTCACGTTGAAGCTCCTTTGAGTGCGGACCGTCGCTAGAACGACGGGCCGATGCGGTTGATCGCGAAGTCGCGGAAGCCGAGTACTTCCGCGGCGGGCTCACGCCCGTTCGCCGCGTCGACGATCCACCCGAAGATTTCGTCGCCGACTTGTTCCAGCGTGCGCGTTCCGTCGACGATCGCGCCCGCGTTCACGTCCATGTTCTCGCGCATGCGCTCGAACATCGTCGTGTTGGTTGCCACCTTGATCACCGGCGCGATCGGACAGCCCGTCGGCGTGCCGCGTCCCGTCGTGAAAACGACTACCTGGGCCCCGCCGGCCACCATGCCGGTGAGCTGTTCGATGTCCTGACCCGGCGTGTCCATCACCACCAAGCCCGTGGACGTCGGCCGATCGGCGTACTCGAGTACCTCGCGCAGCTCCGTCGAGCCGCCTTTGTACGCGGCGCCGAGCGACTTCTCTTCGATCGTCGTCAGGCCGCCGGCCATGTTGCCCTGCGTGGGGTTGCCGAAGCGAATGTCGACGTGCATCGCGCGCGCCCGCGCCTCGACGCGGTCGATCAGCTCGTACAGTTTTTTCGCCACCGGTTCGGCCGCGCGCGCCGCGAGCAAATGCTCTGCGCCGACGAGCTCCGGCAGCTCCGCGAGGATCACGGTGCCGCCTTCGGCGACGACACGATCGCTCGCGTAGCCGAGTGCCGGGTTTGCGGTTATGCCGGAGAAGCCGTCGCTGCCGCCGCACTCCGTGCCGACGATGAGCGCGCTCACCGGGCACTCGGAGCGCTCCGCGGACGCGGCCTCGACCAGCAATTCCTTCGCGATCGCGACGCCCTTCGCGATCGTCTCGGTGGTGTTGCCGCACTCCTGAATGCCGATGACCTCGACGCGCTGGCCGCGCGCTGCGATCTCCTGCGCGAGCGCTTTGGACTCGTTCGTCTCGCAGCCGAGTCCGACGACGAGCACCGCGCCGACGTTGGGGTTCGCGGCGAAGCCTGCCATCGTGCGCTTCGTCTGCTCGAAATCGGCGCCGACTTGCGCGCACCCGGTGGGATGCCCGACGGTCACGACGTCGGGCACTTTGCGCCCGATCAGATCGACGACGTGGTTCGCGCACATCACCGAAGGCAGCACGAGCACGTGATTGCGCACTCCGACGCGGCCGTCAGCCCGCTTATAACCCATGAAGGTAGCCGCGCTCATGCGAGGTCGCCACGGCCGCGCGTGCCTTCGACGTTGTGCACGTGCACGTGCTCGCCCGTCGCGATGGCGGCCGACGCCTTGCCGATGACCTGCCCGTACTTGCGAATCAGCGTCCCCGCGGCGATCTGGTGCGTCGCGAATTTGTGGCCGGTCGGGATCTCTGAACGCAACGCGATCGATTGCGGGCCGAAGCGAATTGCCTCGCCGATAGCAAGCGCTCGCAACGCGACGGCGACGTCGTCCTCGTCTTTCAAGCGCAGCGCGGCGCCCTCGTCCGAAAGCGGCATGTGCGCGCTAGGAATCGTCAGGTGACCGGACAACTCCTGCCGACGTATGGATATGATCGCCGCCCCGCGGCGACTCCACGCGCACCTCGTCGATGCGCTGATCCCGATGATCGTGCGCGGCGAGCTCGCTCCCGGCAGCCTGCTGCCTGCCGAACCCGAAATGAGCGCGCGCTTCGGCGTGTCGCGCTCGGTGGTGCGCGAAGCGCTGCGGGTGCTCGGCGAAAAGGGCCTCGTGGACGTCCGGCACGGTTCGGGTACCCGGGTCACCACGCCCGATCGCTGGGATCCGCTCGATCCGGCGGTCCTCGCCGCGCTGCGCGCGACCGGCGCGAGCGCCGTCGTGCTGCGCGATTTGCTCGAAGCGCGCACGATCGTCGAGTGCGAGGTCGCGGCACTGGCTGCCGAACGCGCGGATGCCGGCGAGCACGCCGCGCTGAACGACGCGCTCGCGACGATGCGCTCGTCGCTCGACGATCCGCCGCGCTACGTTACGGGCGACTCGGCATTTCATCTCACCCTGCTGCGCGCGGCGCGCAACCGCGTGCTCGAGCGCATGGCGCAGCCCATGCACGAACTGCTGTCCTACGCGCAGGCGCTCACCGACGCGATCCCAGGCGTCCTTTCGCGTGCCCTCGCCGAGCACGAGGCGATCGCCGGCGCGGTCGTTCGCCGTGACGCCGCGGGCGCGCGGGAGGCGATGCGCATCCACCTCGTGCACACGCAACGCGACGTCATCGCCATTACGGAGGCTTCATGACTACCATCGGCGCGCGGCTCGTCCGCGACACGCTCGACACGCCCGCCATCGCCGACGTTGCCGCCGCCGCGCGCGCAGCCCTGGCACCGGTGCTTGCACGCGCCGGTTTGCGCGCCGGCGCGCGCGTCGCCGTGACGGCCGGGAGCCGCGGCGTCGCGCGCATCGACACCATCCTGCGCGGCGCGTGCGACGCCGTGCGCGACGCGGGCGCGACGCCGTTCCTGGTGGCGGCGATGGGCTCGCACGGCGGCGGCACCGGCGAAGGCCAGCGCGCGATGCTCGCGCACCTCGGCGTGAGCGAACGCAGCGTAGGCGCGCCGATCGAAAGCGAGATGGACGTCATCGAAGCCGGCACGACCGCCGCGCACGGCATCGCGGTGGCATGTGACGCGCGCGCCGCGCGCGCGGACGCGATCGTCGTGGTCGGCCGCGTGAAACCGCACACGGATTTTACCGGCACGATCGAGAGCGGCGTGCTCAAGATGACGGCGATCGGTCTGGGCAAGGCGATCGGCGCGGCGCGCTATCACGCCGCCTTCGCGCGCTTCGGCTACGAGCCGATCATTCGCGAAGTCGCCGCCTTCTTGATGGAACGCGTCCCGATCGTGGCCGGGCTCGCGATCGTCGAAGACAATCGCGGCGGCACCAACGCGATCGAAGCCTTTGTTCCGGGCGAGATCGCGGCCGGCGAAGAGCGCTTGCTGCTGCACGCGCGCGAGCTGATGCCGAAGCTGCCGTTCGCGGCGCTCGATCTCCTGATCGTCGACCGCATGGGCAAGACGTTTTCAGGCACCGGGATGGACACCAACGTCACCGGACGTGCCGTCAACGGGCGCACGCAGAAAGTGCCGGAGCCCGTGATCAAGCAGCTGTACGTGCGCGAGCTCACGGCGGAGTCCGGCGGCAACGCCACCGGCATCGGGCTGGCGGACTTCTGCACGCGCCGTCTCGCGGAAGCGATCGATTGGGGCGCGACGTATCTCAACGCGCTGACCGCGGCGCATCCCGCGACCGTACGGCTCCCCGTGGTGTGCGACAACGACCGCGACGCGATCCGTCACGCGCTCAACGCCG
>JAXDMA010000177.1:0-3247 GCA_034666305.1 Vulcanimicrobiota bacterium | reverse complement strand
CACGCCGCCTCGACCGGGATCGACGCGCGCGCGACGAAGCGCATGCGCCGCACTCTCCCCGACGGTGCTCCGAACGCGGCGTCCGCGATCATTTGACGAGATCCACGGTGGTCTTCTGCACGCTCGCGCGTGACTTCATCACCGCGCCCATCGCTTCGAACGCGCGGTACGCTTCGTCGAGCCGCGCGACGCCGGCAGCGATGTCGATCGAGCCTGCGTCCCGGCTGAACGTCGCGAGCGCGGCGAACGTCCCGTCGGCCGGCGTACCGAGATGCGGCACGACCCCCTGCGGCGCCGCGACGCGCGCGCCGTCGAGCCGCGCGGGCTGCGTGCCGGCGGGAAAGCGTGCAAGCGCGATTCGGCCGAGCACCCTGCGCTCGATCGAGCGCGCCCCCGTCCGCGGATCGATCGCCGCGCGCGTGTAGGCCACGGTACCGTCCTGCTCGACGCGCGCGTCGGCGCCGCGGCCCAGCGCGCGATCGGCGTCGGCGATGCGCAGCGGGACCGGGACCGCGCCGCGCGCGTCGCCCGCGGGATATCCCAGCACTTCGGCACCGCCGCGCGTGCGCAGGACGCCGCCGTCGAGCGTCAGCGCGCCGTCGCGCTCGTACGCGCGCACGCCGTCCGCGCCGCGCGTGACGAGCCATGCGCCGGGCGGCGGCACGATGCTGAGCGGATCGCTCGACCGCGTAACGTACGGCGCCGTGCGCACGTCGTCGTTGAGCGGGACGGAACCGGCGCGAAACGCAGCGCGCAGATCCTGCGCGCGTGAAATGACGCGCTCGTACGCGTCGAGCGGCGATGCGCCGAGCATCACGCCACCTCCGCGCGGACGCCGCATCCGGCCAGCACGAAGCGCGCTTGCGCGAGCGCGCGCTCGACCCGTTCGCGCAGCGGGGGCGCGCAGACCGCGACGACGCGGGTGCGCGCACCGTCGCTGCGTACGATCAGGTGGACGCGTCCGTCCGCACCGCGAACGGCGAATGACGCGGCGGCCCAACGCGGAGCGCGCCGCGCCAGCCCGCGCTCGATCCGCCGCGCCAGCTCGGTTTTCGGGACTCGACGCTCGGCGACGCCGCCGTCGCATCGCGCCCCCGCAATGCGCGCGGCTTCACGCGCGCGAGCCGCGCCGTCCGGCGCTCGGCGGTCTGGTGCGCCGTGCGGATTTTGCGCGAAGCACGATTCACGCAGCGCCGCCGCGTTCGGCGCGGGCGCGTTACGCGCGTGCCGCCCTAGCGGCGGATGATCGGCAAGGTGAAGCGCGCTGTACCAGGCTTGCGAGAGCGCGCGGCGATCGGTATCGGCGAGCTGCGTCGCGACGACCGCGACGCCGGTGGTGTGTTGCATGTCGGTCGATGCCTCCGCCCCGACCGTACTCTCGCGCGACTACGCGCGCATGACGAAGTTGTTGCCTAAAAACGCGCCGTGCGCCGGCGTCCGTCGTCGAAGGTGCTGCCGGGCGTCAGGTACATCGCGGAGTTCCCGAGGTCGAACGTCGCGACGAAGTTGCGCAGCACGCCCAAACCCACGTTGCCGGCATCGACGCGGTCGGCGAACGCGCCGCTGGTCGCCAGCACGACGTCGACGGTGAGGTGGTAGAGATCGAAGGTTCCGACGCGGATCCCGTCGAGCGCGGTGCGGTACGTCGCGTTGGCGCCGCCGATCCCGTAGTTGAACGACGACGTCGCCGAGAACGGCACGATCCCGGGATGCGCGTCGAGGAACGGGCGGTACAGCAGCATCTCGCCGCTGTTTCCGGTGTCGATGATGAATTGCGCGTCGATGCGGCTGTTCATGCGCAGCGTCGTTTCGGCGAGCTCGCGGTCGACGTCGAGGTCGACGTGCGTTCCCTTCGGGGTCAGCGATCCCGGCGGTCCAAAACGCAGCGTGCGGTTCGCGAAGTCCATCTCGACCACCGCCGAAGCGAAGAACGGGTAACCGAGGATCCCGTCGATCTTCATCCCGCCGCCGAGGTTGTGGGCGATGTCGAGCGACGAGACGACGACGTCGTTCATCGCGGCGCCGTCGACTTCCAGCCGCGGCAGGGTGGCCACGGTGAGGCCGCCGCTGCGCGAGGCGCCGCGCACCTCGAGCGCGCCGGTTCCTTCGACCCCGGCGGCTTTGAGCACCGCGCTATCGACGAGGATCGACTGCGCGCCGGTGTCCAGGATGAAGAACCAATCCTTGTTCGCGATGCGCACCGTGACGCCGACGTGGCCTCCGCGTTCGACCAGCGGGACGGTGTGGACGCGATCGGTCGCGAGCAGCCGCGGCGTGAGCGGCGCGAACGACGCCGGATCCACCGGCTCGTCCAAACGCACCGACGTCGTCTGCTGCACCGTGTCGAAGCGATGATCTCCGTCGGTGAGCGTATTGCGGAAGGCGATCTTGCGCCCTTTGACGTCGCGCCAGTCGGCGTAATCCACGTATGACGGCCCGTCGCCGTCCAGATACTCCAGCCGCAGCGGTAGCCCGCTGGACGGATCGATCCACAGCGTCTCGGGCTCACCGCCCTTTGCGTTCACCTCGAGCCGCCACGCCTTGATTGCGCCGACGTCACCCCAGCCCACAAAGCGCGCGAGCTCGGGGTGCTTCACGAAATCGCCCGAGTCGAGCAAATCTTCGGTCAGCGCGCGCCGGCGCAAAAACCCGCGCAGCTCGCGCACGTTACCGTTCGCGTTGCGCACGAACACCTTGTCGCCCAGGCGCAGCGTGGTCTGGGAGCGCGGGCCGAGCGCCTCGTCCTGGCGCTCGTTGACGCCGTCGCGCACGATACGATACGTTCCGGTCAGACCTTCGCCGCTCAGCGTCCCTTCGGCCGCGAACGTCTTCACGTCGTCGGCGTGCGTCGCTTTGTCGTAGGCGGCCAAGATCGTCGTGACGGGCACGTCGGCATCGCCCGCGCGCTTTGCAGCGGCGGGTGACGCGAACAGCGCGAGCGCGAGGCTAGCGGCTGCTGCTGCTGTACTTGTCGAACGAAGCCAGGACGTTCTGCACGTAGCTTCGCGTCTCGGCATAGGGCGGGACGTCACGGTATTTCTCCACCGCGCCCGGGCCCGCGTTGTACGCGGCGATCGCGAGGCGTTTGTCGCCGCCGAAACGGTCGAGCAGGCCGCGCAGGTAGCGCGCGCCTCCCGCGACGTTCTGCGCCGGATCGTACGCGTCGCGAACGCCGAGTGACGCCGCGGTTTCAGGCATGAGCTGCATGAGCCCCTGCGCCCCGACCTTCGAGGTCGCGTTCGCATTG
>JAXDMA010000176.1:0-4535 GCA_034666305.1 Vulcanimicrobiota bacterium | reverse complement strand
CTTTGACGACGACGGAGTTCGCGCCGATCTTCGCGCCGTCGCCGATGTGGATCGCGCCGATGACGGCGGCTCCCGAACCGACCGACACGTTGCGACCGAGCGTCGGATGGCGCTTCGTGCGCTGCAGCGACGTACCGCCCAGCGTGACGCCTTGGTAGATCGTGCACCCGTCGCCGACCTCGGCGGTCTCGCCGATCACCACCCCCATGCCGTGGTCGATGAACACGCCCTTACCGATCGTCGCGCCCGGATCGATCTCGATCCCCGTGAAGAACCGCGACAGCGAGCCCAGGAAGCGCGGCAGCAGCGGAACGCGCGCTACGTACAGCGCGTGGATCAGCCGGTGCGCGACTATCGCGCGCAAGCCGGGATACGACAGCAGCACGTCGAGATAGCCGTTGGCCGCCGGATCGCGTTCGACCGGCGCCCGCAAATCGGCAAGAAAGGTCTCGAAGGGCTTGGGGGGCACGACGCTCTTACGACACCACGTCGCTGCGCTCGGTTGCCCCGAATTCGGGGCCGCCATTTGCCACGGATGCCGGCCGCGTCGCCTGGATGGTCTCGAACGGAACGCCGCCCGGCCCGTACTTGATCGGCTCAAGCCCGCGGCCGTGCAGGATGTGCGAGTTGACGGCGCCGATGCGGATCATGATGCGGTCGTGACCGAGCAGCGGAAAGAGCAGCGCGAGCGGAGGCCCGTCGTGCGAGCCGGTGAGCGCCATGCGCACGGCCTCGAACGCATCTTTTCGGGCGAGCCCGAACTCGCTCGCGATGACCGGCAGGTCGTCCGCGAGCGGCAGGCCGCGCAGTTCCGGTTGCGCGTCGACGTACTGCGCGACGGCGTCGAGGAAGAACAGCACCTGGCGGTTGCGCAGCCGTTCGAGTTCGAGCGCGGGGATCGTCACCGCCTCTTCGCGCAACGCCGCGACCGCTTCGAGCGCCTCGCCCAGCGTATACACCTCGTCGCCGTACGCCTCCAGAAACGTGTCGACCCAGCGAAGCGCGGCATCCGGAACCGGCTGCTCCAGCAGACGGTGCCGCTGCATCGCGTCGATGACGAGGTCGCGATACCGCTCGCGCGACAGCGCGCGCAGCGCGCGCGCGTTGAACGCGCGCAACCGGTCGAAGTCGAACACCGAGGGCGAGTGACCGACGCGGTCGAGTGAGAACAGCGTGACCAGCTCGGGCAACGCGAACGTCTCGCGGCCGTCGGGCGCGGACCAGCCGAGCAGCGCCAGATGCTCGATCACGGCCTCGGGCAAGAATCCCGCGCGGCGCAGCGCGTCGACCGTCACCGGCCCGTCCGCGCTGGAGAGTTTGTGACGGCCGGCGCCCACGACGAGCGCGGCGTGCGCGTAACGCGGCGGCTCGTATCCGAGCGCGCGCGCGATCAGCATCTGACGCGGGGTGTCGTCGAGATGCTCGTCACCGCGCAGCACGAGATCGATGCGCATCGTCGCGTCGTCGACCGCGGCGATGAGATCGTACGTCATCGTACCTCTCGATTTGCGCACGACGAAGTCGGCGATCGCATCGTGATCGAACGCGACGTCGCCTTTGATGAGGTCGTGCACGACCGTCGTGCCCGGCGGCACGCGAAACCACAGCGCCCCGTCGCGCTCGTATGCGCTGCCGCCGTCGAGCAGCCGCTGCACCTCCGCGGCGTAGAGCGCGCCGCGCTCCGAACGGCGGTACGGCGCCGTTGCGCCCGTGTCGGGACCTTCATCCCAATCGAGCCCGAGCCAGCGCAGATCGCGCAGCAGCGCAGCCTCGCCGGCGCGCGCGGAATCGCCGGTGTCGTCGACGCATACGACGAACGACCCGCCCGTCGCCCGCGCGAGCAGCCAGTTGAATAGCGCGGTTCTCGCCGCGCCCACGTCCAGCGGCCCCGTCGACGACGGAGCAAACCGCACGCGGAGAGGATTGTCGAAGCCGGGGCGGTCCATCCGCCTCGTCATCACACCCGGCGGCCGAGCGTTCCTCCGCCGCCCATCATTTTAGGACGGGTCGCCTTCAGGTTCGCCCTCGCCGTCGGGCGGAACTTGCTCGCCGCCCGGATCGCCGGGCTGAGCCGGATGGCCGGGCATTACGCTGGCCAGGACCTGATCGCGTTCGAGTAATTCAAGAGTCATGGCATCGCGTTCGTGTCCGCCGTCGCATTACCATGCGTCCGCGTCGAGCATGTCGAACGGCACGCTCACCGTGATCTCCTCAGGTGTATTCTGCAAGGAGCTCGTCGGCCGCGCGGGCGAGCTGGCTCACCTCGCGCTGCGTGCGCGAGGCGACCGCACGCGCCGTTCCGCACTGATCGTCGTGCGCGGCGAAGCCGGCGTCGGCAAGAGCAGACTCGTCGCGGAGTTCGTCGCGGTCGCAAATGAGCGCCTTCGCACGGTCGTGACGGGTGTGCGCGAGTATGCGAATGCGCCGTACGCGGCGATCGTCGAGGCCCTCGACTCGCTCGGTGCCGACGCGCAGCTCGAGCGCGAGTCCGGCGAGGGCGAAGGCGACGAGAAATCGCGGCGTTTCGCATCCGTCGCCGCAACGTTCGCGCGCATCGCGCGCGCTGAGTCCGCCGGCCTGCTGGTTGTTTTGGAGGATCTGCACTGGGCCGACGGTGGTACGATTGAACTCCTGCGCTTCCTCGCACGGCGCCTCGCGAACGATCCCGTGACGTTCCTCGCGACATACCGCAGCGATGAAGGCGACAGCGAGGGCGACCGGGTGCGCGTGCTCGTCGCGCTCGAACGCGAAGCCGAGGACACGATCGCGCTGGAGCCGCTCGGCGATGAGGAGATCGACCAGCTGTTGCGCGCCGCGCTCGCCGACATCGATCGCACGCTTCCGCCGGCGGCGCTCGAACGCATTCGCGAACTTTCCGACGGCCGGCCGCTGTTTGCCGAGGAACTCTTGCGCGGCGCGCTCGAGCGCAGCGCGCGCGACGGGACCACGGTGATGGTGCCCGCGAGCATCCGCGTGACCGTTCGCGAACGCTTTGCGACGCTCGCCGAGCGCGACCGCGACGTGCTGCTGCAAGCGGCCGTTCTGGGTCGCCGCTTCTCGGCGCAGTTCGTCGCGCAGCTGACCGGCGTCGCGCCGGTCGCGGTCTTCGCCGCGCTGCGCCGCGCGCGCGACTTGCAGCTGGTCATCGAAGAACGCGAAGACGAGCGCGGCGACGCGTTTGCCTTTCGACACGCCCTCACGCGCGAAGCGGTGTACTCCGAGTTGCTGCGCGCGGAGGCGCGGACGCTGCACGCGCAGGTCGCCGAGGCGCTGGCGAACCAAACGCCGCTCGACGTGACGGCGATCGCCGAACACGCATGGCGCGCGCACGATGTCGAGCACGCGATCGGCTGGAACGAGAGCGCCGGCGACCACGCGGTCGCGCTGTTCGCATATGCGGACGCCGCGCGGCATTACGTTCGGGCGTGCGACATCGCGACCGACGTAGCGCAGCGCGCGCTGCTCGCCGAGAAAGCCGCGGAGGCGCTGTACGCCACGGGCGACGTCGCGAGCGCCGTCGAACGGCTCGCGCTCGCAATCGAGGCACTCGGGGCGGATCCGAACGCGCACCGCCTCGCTCTGCGCAAAGCGTATCTGCTTTTCGAGCAGGGACGCCGCGACGAAGGCGTCGCCGAAGCATTGGCCGTCGTACAGCGCTTGGAGGGCGAAGACTCGGTACTGCGCTTCGACGCCGAGACGATGACCGCCGGATTGCTGAGCGCGCGCGGCCGCGCCGAGGAAGCGCTCGTGCATCTCGAGCGCGCCGACGGCCTCGCCGCGCGCTCCGAAATCGCGTCGGCGGCGCGGTTCGCCGGCAACTATGGATCGTGTCTGGGTTTGCTGGGCCGCGCGGACGAGGCGCGCGAACGATTCGCCGAGGCGCAGCGTGTCGCTCGCGAGCAGTCCGACCTCGACGTGCTCGTGCGCGCGCTGAACAATCATGCCAACGTCGAGCTGACGTACGGACCGATCGCCGTCGCGCGGCGGCTCTACGACGAAGGGCTCGTCGTCGCGCACGCGACGAAGAATCTGCGGTTCGTCGCCTGGCTCTCGCAAAATGCAGCGATGTGCGCGCTCGTCGCGGGCGACAGCGCGGCAGCCGGACAACATCAAGCCGTCGTCGATGCGATCCGTCACGACGTCGGCACGGTCATCCAGCAAGCGATGGCGACGACCCTGCGCAGCTACACGCTCAGCGGCGCCCACCCTGAGGCATTTCTCGATCACGCTTCGGCGCGCGTGCGAGCCGCCATTGACGCGAAGGCGCCGTCCTCGGACGTGCTCGCGGGCGCGCTCGCGCACGAGCTGCTGCGCGCGGGCCGCGACGCCGACGCCGCCGCGCTCGTCGCGCAAGCGCTCACGGTCACGCCGCAGGCGTCTCCGCCGTACTGGCTGCACGATGCCGCGAGCCGCTGCGGCGAGCCCGGGCTGCGCGCCGCGGTGCGCGACGCGCTAGCCCTCGTCGCCGCGCACGACGGCGCGTTCCCGGCACGCGGTTTTCTCGCGCTCGCGGACGCGCGCGAAGCGCTGCGCAA
>JAXDMA010000175.1:0-3671 GCA_034666305.1 Vulcanimicrobiota bacterium | reverse complement strand
CCGGGCAGCGCACGTTTCTCATCGCGACGACGCCGGTCGCCCTCGTCGATCTGGCCAAGGAACTGCGCACGCAACCCGGCGCCTTCGGCGCGGACGCGTTCGAACGCGCCGTGATCCTCGCCAGCGGTCCCGCTGCGGCGATGTCGCTGCGTGCGGCGGACGGTACGCTGGGAACAAACGTCGGCACGCCGCGCATCTTGCTGATCATTAAGCGCGGCTGAGAACTTCCGCGGGGACGCTTTCTCTCAGCCTCGTCTCAGCCGAGCCGGGTAGCACGGCGACATGCGCGCCATCACGGTGCTTTGCGACCGAGTCGGCGACGTGGGCGGCGCGGAGCGATACTGGGAGACGGTTCTGCCGGCCCTGGCATCGCGTACGGCGCGCGTGCGCGTGTTCGCGCGCGAGATTTTGGCCGGCGCGCCCGTAGGCGTCGATGCGCGTGCGATCGGCTGGGCGGATGAAGACGGTGCCCCTTGCGCCGATGCGGCCCGCGCCGTCGCCGAAGAACTGCGCCGCGAGCCGCCCGACGTCGTCGTCACGGCGAGCGTCTTCGACACGGCGGTGCTGGACGCGGTGCGAGCGAACGCGCCGCGCTGGATCGCGCGCGTGCACGACCACCGCGTGTTTTGTCCGACGGGCGACCGCGTGTACCCGCAGTTCGAGGCGCCGTGCACTGCCGCGATGGGCGGCGCTTGCCGCGGCGCGACGATCGTGCGCGGCTGCGTGCACGGCCCCCGCCCGTCCTCGTTCCACCGCATCGCGCGGCGCGAAGCGGTGCGCGATCGCCTCGCGGACGCCGACGGCGTCCTGGTGTCGAGCGAGCACATGCGCGCGACGTGCGTCGCGAACGGGATTGATCCCGCGCGTATCGCGATCACGCCGCCCCCATTGCCGGACGCCGCGTACGCGCCGGAACCTGCGCGACGGCCTCGGGCGCGCACCCTGCTCTTCGCGTCGCGGCTGACGCCGCGCAAAGGCTTGCGCTCGCTGCTCGGCGCGCTCGCGCAGCTCGAACCGGACGAGCGTCCGCGACTCGTGGTCGCAGGCGCCGGCGACGACGAGCAACGCGACGCGCACGCGCAAGCCGAACGCGACGGCGTCGCGGTGACGTGGCGCGGACACCTCGCGGCGCCCGAGCTGCGCGCGGCGATCGACGACGCCGACGCGGTGGCGGTGCCGTCGCTGTGGCCCGAGCCGTTCGGTCTGGTGGGAATCGAAGCGCAAGCGCGCGGGCGGCCGGCGGTCGCGTATCGCGTCGGAGGTATCGCCGATTGGATCGGGGGCGCCGGAATCGCGGTGCGGCGCGGCGACGAACGCGCGCTCGCCTCGGCGATCGGCAGGGTGCTCGACGAGCAGGCGTGGTCCGGTTTGGCGGCGACGGCGCGTTCGAACGCCGAGCGCTATCGGCTCGGCGCGCACGTCGAGCGGTTGTTCGAAATCTTTGCGGGAGTGGCGTGATGAGAGTCCTGGTCATCGGCGGCGACGGCTACTGCGGGTGGGCGACGTCGCTCTACCTTTCCATGCGCGGGCATGACGTCACGATCGTCGACAGTCTGGTGCGGCGCGAATGGGACCGCGAGCACGGTCTCGATTCGCTCGTCCCGATCGCGTCGACCCGCCGCCGCATCGACGAGTGGTCGCGGCTCACCGGCCGCACGATCAAATTCGAAGAATCCGACGTCACCGACTACGCCGCGCTGTGCCGGGTCGTGCGCGACGCGAATCCCGGCGCCGTCGTGCACTTCGGCCAGCAGCGCAGCGCGCCGTTCTCCATGATCGACCGCGAGCACGCCGTGCGCACGCACCTCAACAACACGGTCGGCAACTTGAACGTCTTGTGGGCCCTGCACGACAACGCGCCCGGGGCGCACCTCGTGAAGCTCGGCACGATGGGCGAGTACGGAACGCCGAACATCGACGTCGAGGAAGGCTTTATCACGATCGAGCACAACGGCCGCAGCGATCGGCTGCCGTATCCCAAGCAGCCCGGCTCGTTCTACCATCTCACGAAGGTCAGCGACAGCGACCAGATCTACTTCGCGTGCCGCGTGTGGGGTCTGCGCGCGACCGATTTGAATCAAGGCGTGGTCTACGGCACCGCGACGGAACAGACCGCGCTGTCGCCCGCGCTCGCCAACCGCTACGATTACGACCACATCTTCGGCACGGTGCTCAACCGCTTCTGCGTGCAGGCGGCGCTCGGTCATCCGCTGACCGTGTACGGCAGCGGCGGCCAGCAGCGCAGCTTCCTCGACATCCGCGACACGGTGCGCTGCATCGACATCGCGTTGGAGCACCCGGCGCGCGAAGGCGAGTACCGCGTGTTCAACCAGTTCACGGAGACGTTCGCGGTCGAAGAGCTCGCCGAGCGCGTGGCGCGCGTCGGACGCGAGCGCGGCTTGGCGTGCGAGATCGCACACGTCGCGAACCCGCGGGTCGAGCGCGAGTCGCACTATTATCACTGCGTGAACTCCAACCTGCGCTCGCTCGGTCTCGAACCGACGCCGCTCTCCGACGATACGATCGCCGGTCTGATCGCGCTAGCGCACGAGCACGCCGAACGCGTCGACCTGCGGCTCATCCCGCCGCGCGTCGAATGGAGCCCGGCGCAAACGCGGGAGGGCGCACCCGCGGTCGCGTAAGCGGCGGGTGATGGAATCCGCCGCGTGATCCGGCCGCTCGCCGCGCTCGCCGTCGCCCTGTTCGCGCTCGGAGCCGCCGCGACGCCGCCGCACCGCACCGCCCGCCCCAGCGCGAAGAAGCTTGCGGCGGTGCGGGCAGAGATCGTGTCCGGCGACCGGCAGAGCGTGCGCGCGTATGCGACCTTGTCGCGGGCGAAGTACGTCGCCGATTTTCCGAAGGCGCTCGTGGTTCGCATGCGCGGTCCGCAGCCGAAAGAAGGCCACCGGGTCGTCGTCTTCAGTTGCGCCACGCCGGGCTGCAGCTTCGCCAGCGCCGATCAGCCCGATGACGGGAAGCACATCCAGCGCGTCGGCGCGCTCTACAAGGCCACCGTCGTCAACGGGCAAGCCGCGGTACACGTCACGCTCGAAGGCGCCAGCCCGGCGAGCGATTACGTCGTGAAAGCGCTCCCGTCGGTCCACGACGGCGAGCGCGCAGTCGCGGCTTCCTTCACGCTCACGATGTACTGAGCGCGGGGCGACGCTTCGCCGCCGCGACCGCCGCCGCAACGATCGCCGCCAACAGCGCTGCGAGGCCGGCCCATTGCGGTATCTTTTGCGCGAACGTTCGCCACGACGCCTCGACTCGCTGCGGTCGCGCGCGCAGCGCGAGGCCGTGCGCGCCGGATGCGAGATTCGGATCCGCGCCGGTCGCAAGAAATGTCGCCGCGGCCGGCGCCGGGCGCACGATCGCGTTCGGAACGCGCGCGACGGCGATCGGTTCGAGTGCGACGAACGCGACGGCGGCGCACGCCGCGAGCACGCGAAAGTGCGTGGGGCGGCCGCTCAACGCCGTCCACGCGATCGTTGCGACCGCGACGGCGCTCAGCGCGATGATGAGCCGCGATCCCGTCGCTTCCCACGGCACGGCGAGCAGGGCAACGGCGATCCACGCGGGTACGCGCGCCGCGGGAACGCGCGCGGCGAGCACCAGCGCGCACGGGATCGCGGCGGCGATCTGAAACACGTGCAAGTAGGTTCCACCGAGCA
>JAXDMA010000174.1:0-11810 GCA_034666305.1 Vulcanimicrobiota bacterium | reverse complement strand
GCAATTTTTCCCAGCAATTCCAGCCCCGGGTTCGCATAGTCGCCCGACTCGAGGCGAACGATCGTATAACGCGAGACGCCCGCCCGATCCGCAAGATCGGCTTGCGACAGACGGCTTTGCGCCCGCTCCGAAATGAGGTGCGCACGGAGAGTCCTTTGGAGCGACGAGCCGCTCGGGACGATGGCGAGAGACATGGCGGTACGCTCCTCATTCACTCCGAGTGGAGGCTGCGGCTAGGGTACACTTTTGACTCCGAATTGTCCACTCGATGCCACAATTCAGCGAAGTAGTGCCCGTCGTCTGCGTTTGGGTTCCGGCGTTTCGGCTGGCCGTCGCGCGGCTGACGCAGGCCGGCGTCGATCTCGATGCGCCGCTCGTGCTCGCCGACCGGGTGGAACGCGGGCGCGTCGTCGACTGCACGCTCACCGCTGCGGCGCTCGGGGTGCGGCGCGGGATGACGCTGGTGCAGGCGCAGGCGGTCGCCGTCGAAGCGCGGACGGTGTTCGACGATCCGGCGGCCGACGCGCGGGTGTGGGCGGAGATCCTCGAGGCGCTCGACGCCGCGTCGCCGATCGTCGAGGACGGCGAGCTAGGGCGCGCGTTCCTCGAGATGCACGGCATCGCGGGCGATCCCGAGGGCTGGCTCGGCACGGTCCGCGGTGCTCTCGCCGCCCTTCGACAAGCTCAGGATGACATTGATCTTCCCGTGCGGGTCGGTTTCGGGCCGAACCGGTTCGTCGCTCACGCGGCGACGTGGCGCGGTGACGGCCTCGTTTGCGAAGACGATCCCGCGGCGTTTCTGGCGCCGCTCCCCGTCGAGCTGCTGGACGTTCCCGATGGTGTGCGCGAGCGGTTGCGACTGCTCGGCGTGACGACGCTGGGCGGGCTCGCCGCGCTCCCGCACGGGCCGTTCGTGCGCCGTTTCGGAGTCGATGCCGCACGCTGGCACGACCTCGCGCGCGGCATCGACGACCGTCCGCTCGAACCGCGCAAGCGCGCGTTGCGCGTCGACCGCGCGCTCTACGGCGAAGGCGAGGCGAGCTCGCAGGAGCAGGTGCTGTTCGCGCTGCGCACGCTGGTCGGCTGGGTCGTGGACGACCTGTCGGCGGCCGGCAAGCGCGCGGGGCGCCTCGTGCTGCAGCTCGAGTGCGAGGACGGCGAGACGCGCGAGGTGGCGACGCGCGTCGCGCAGCCGACGGCGCTGCCCGCGACGCTGTTCGAGCTGCTGCGCGCGCGGCTCGAAGGCGTGGTGCTCACCGCACCGGTCACCGGCCTGCGCCTTGCGGCCGAAGAGCTCGCGAGCGGCGGCGTCGCGCTGTCGCTGTTCGCCGCGAGCGATCCCGATCCGGACGCGATCGGCGTCGTGCTCGCGCGGCTCGACGCGGCGCTGGGCGAAGGCAAAGCACTGCGCGCGCGCGCCGTCGACGGACCGCGCATCGAATGCCGCTTCACGTTCGAGCATTTCACCGTGGAAGCGCTCATGACTAAAGGCCCGCAGCTCGAACCGCCGACGCTCGCAGCAAGCGCGACGCTCCAGCTGCGGCTCGTCGATCCGTATTCCGTCGACGTGCGCATGTTCGGCGGCGCGCCGCGCTTCGTCGGCTCGCCGCCGCAGCAGGTCGTCGAGTTCGCCGGGCCGTGGCGCGCCGACGAAGGCTGGTGGGCACGCGCCACCGGAGAGGGCGTGCCGCTCGCTCGCGACGAGTACGACGTCTGCCTCGAAGACGGGGCGCTCTTGCGGCTCGCGCAGGAGGACGCGGGATGGAGCGTGCGCGGCGTGTACGACTGAGCGACGCCGCACCAAACACAGGCGCACCGCATATGCGGCGGGTACAGGGACCCGGTATGGACCCGATCGACCCGCTGGAGCCGACCGACCCGACCGATCCGATCGATCCGATCGAGGATGACGACGACGACGACCTCGCGCCGCCGCAGTTCTACCTGACGACGTTCATCCCGCGGCCCGCGTGGTACGACCTCGGCACCGACGAAGCGACCGCGTTCTTGCAAAACCGCGTCGCGCAGCTCAACGAGGCGTTCGTCGAAGACGACGAGGGCGTGATCTGGGCCTACCGCTATCACGTGATGGAACGCGCGCGCGAGGTCGACGCGGTCGTGCTGCTGTGGATGATCACGTCGGACGAAGCACTCGAAACGCTGGAGGGTACGCTGCGCCGCTCCGACGTGAACAAATACTTCGACTGGAGCGTCATCGGCGGCCCGCAGAACAACGCCCCGACGGACATCCTCGGCGCGTTCCTAGGCACGCTCCTGCCCGACGCGAACGAACTGCCGCGTCCGAGCGAAAACTAGGACGTATAGGGTTCGAACGGCGCGACCGGCGCTAGGATGTCGTCCATCTGGCGGAAGATCTCGGGATCGACATCGAGGTCCGCCGCCGCCACGTTGTCGTCGACTTGTTCGGGGCGCGTCGCGCCGACGATCACCGACGACACGACGGCGTCGCGCAGACACCATGCCAGCGCGAGCTGCGCGAGCGTGCAATGCGCGCGTTCCGCGAGCGGCTTCAGGCGCTGCACCGCGTCGAGCACGGGCTGCGTGAAATAATCCTCCATCATGTCTTTGGACCGGCCCGCCGCGCGCGTGCCTTGCGGCGGGTTCGTCGCGTCGGTGTACTTGCCGGTGAGAATCCCCATCGCGAGCGGCGACCACACGACGTTACCCAGGCCGTACTCGCGGCACGCCGGCAACACGCGCGGCTCGACGCGGCGCCACAACGCGCTGTACTGCGGCTGGTTCGACACCGGCTCCGCCCAGCCGCGCGCGCGAGCCAACACGACGGCCGACGCGATCTGATCGGCGTTCCACTCGCTCACGCCCCAGTAGAGAATCTTGCCGGCGCGCACGAGATCGTCCATCGCCTGCACCGTTTCTTCGAGCGGCGTCGTCACGTCGTAGCGATGGCATTGGTAGAGATCGACGTACTCGACGCCGAGCCGGCGCAGCGAGGCGTCGACCTGCTCGCGGATGTGCTTGCGCGAAAGGCCGCGGTCGTTGGGCCCGTCGCCCATCTGAAAATACACTTTCGTCGCGAGCACGATCGAGTCGCGCCGGAACTCGCGAATCGCGCGACCCACCACCTCTTCCGACCGGCCGCGCGCGTAGACGTTCGCCGTGTCGAAGAAGTTCACGCCGCGTTCGTACGCGCGCACGATGCACGCGCGCGCCGCTTCCTCCTCGACGCTGCCGCCATAGGTGAGCCACGAGCCGAGTCCGACCGCTGAGATCTTGACGCCCCAGCGCCCGAGGTTCCGATATCGCACGAGCCGGACGTACCCAATCGGGGCAGGCGACCCATTCATGGGAACGAGCGATTTCATGAGGCATGCGACATGACGGCGGGCGGCGACACCGACGAGCTGGACGACGAGGCGACGCTCGACGAGGCGGATGACGTCGGCGACGAAACCGGCGACATCGATCTGAACGAGAACGACCCCGACCCCACGGCCGGTGCCTCGGACATCGGCGGGCGCGCCGGCGAGCTCGATCCGCTCGCCGCGATCGACGACGACGGACAGCCGGGCAGTGGCCAGGGCCCGACCGATCGCTGACGGGGCGCCGCGCGAGGTGGTGGTCGTGGTGAACCGTCATTCGCGCCGCACGGATCATCAGATCGACGCGCTCCAAGCCGCGCTCGACGCGCACGGCTTGCGCGTCACGGCATTTCACGCCGAGACGTCGGAATCGGGTTGCCGCAAGCTGATCCGCCGCGCCGCCAAAGCCGGTGCGCCGGAGATCCTCGTCGGCGGCGGAGACGGCACGATGACGCACGCCGTCAACGAGCTCGCGTACCGCGCGAGCATCATGGGCGTTCTCCCGTTCGGTACCGGCAACAGCTTCGCGCAGTCGCTGGGCATCCCGCGCGACGACGTCGCCGCGGCCGTCGCCGTGATCGCGCACGGACACGCCGAGCACGTCGATCTCGGCCGCGTGAACGGCACGTACTTCGCGAACTTCGCGACGATCGGGCTCTCGTCGGTGATCGCCGGCGGCACGCCGCGGCTGCTCAAGAAAATCACGGGGCCCGTGGCGTACGCGCTGGCCGGTATCTTCCCCATGCTGACGCACCGCGCGTTTCGCGCGCGCATCGCGTGGAAGGGCGGACGGTTGGACGTGAACACGCAAGACGTGATCGTTGCGAACGGGCGGTTCTACGGCCACACGCCGGTCGCACCGGAAGCGACGATTGACGACGGACGCTTGCACCTGTTCACCACCGACAACGCCTCGTCGCTGGGAGCTGCGCGCACGTATCTCGCGATCGGCCAGGGCCGGCATGCGCGCCTCCCCGACGCGCACTTGGTGACGGCGCGCGCGTTCAAGATCCGCACGCGCGCGCGGCAGCCGATCGCAATCGACGGCTCGCCGCTGGAGAAAACACCCGCACGTTTTTCGGTCGCGCGCAACGCGCTGCACGTGTTCCTGCCGGACGGCGGTGTCGCGCATGGCTAGCACGCTGGAGATGCGCCTCTGGATCGTCGCGATCGCTTGCATCGGCCTCGTGCTCTCGCTCGGTGCGCTCGTCGCACACCGCCCGCCGAGCAGCATCGACGTGGCAGCCGGGTCGCTGCGCGGGCATGCGGTACCGCTCGCGCTGTTCTTCACCGGCTTGGGCCGCTGGCCGGTGCTGCTCGGGCTGAGCGTCGTCGCGGCAGGCGCGGCGATCGTGCTGCGCACCGGGTTCACGGCGGTCGCGATCGTGTATGCGGCGCAAGTTCTTTCGCAGGGCGCCAACGCCGGGGTGAAGCTGCTGTTTGCGCGCGCGCGTCCCGATGCGTGGCTGCACATCCACGAGACGGATTTGTCGTATCCCAGCGGCCACGCGGTGACCGCCGTCGTGTTTTTCGTCGGCTTCGCGATCCTCGCATGGCACGCGCCGCTGCCGCGGCCCATCGCCGGCACGATCGCGGCGGCGCTGCTCGTGTGCGCCGTCGGCGTGGCGTGGTCGCGTCTCGCGCTGGCCGCGCACTACTTCACCGACGTTCTCGCCGGGACGTTGTTCGGCACGGCATTCTTGTGCGCCGCAATCGCGCTGATCTTGCGCTACGTCTCGATCAGGGCGGTCAGCGCGGGATAGACGAGCTCCGTGTGCGCCTGGGGCAACGGCTCGATGACATCGTGCATCTTCGGGAGCCCTTGCAGCACGACGCGCCGGTAGTCGACGCCGTAGCCGAGCAGCGTGGAGAATCGGCGGTGCGCGTGCGCGTTGTTCACGACGGGATCGTTCGCGTTGAGCACGAGCACTGCGCGGCGTCCGTGAACCGCGCGCGGCACGCGGTCGATGTCGGTCGAGAGGAGCAGCGACTCGCCTAGCGCGCGCGTCGCGAACCGCGGGTAGCCGTGCACCGGCGGCTGCTTTTCCTTGACGCGCGGGTCCCACCAGCCGAACGCGTTGGGCAGCGTGCGCAACACCCAACCCAGCGCGTCGTTCAAGCCGCCGTAGAGCTCGTGCAAGCCGGAGAACGGCGCGAACGCGATCCCGACGTCGATGCGCGTGCGCGCCGCGAGCCAGCCGGCGAGCGTCGCACCGATCGAGATGCCCGCGACGACGACGCGGTCGCCGCACAGCGCGGCCGTCGCGACGGCTTCCAGCGCGGCGGCTTCCAGATCGCTCGCGCGCAGCGCGGCGAGCGCGCCGGTCATGCGGTCGCGGTAGCCGTGGAGCGGCAAGCGCGGGACGAGGACCGCGTGCCCGCGCGCGTGCAACAAGGGCGCGAGCGCATCGTATTGAGGCGGGCTGTTCGTGAGCCCGTGCAGCAGCACGACGGCGGTCGGCGCGACGTCGTCGGCGATCCACCAGCGCGTGTAATGCGCAATCTTCGGATCGGCGCGCTCTTGCGCGAGCACCGCGCCGAGCCGCGCGCGTGCCCTGGCGATGCGCTCGGCCGCTAGCAAATCAGCACTACACGCGTGGTACGCCGCGCATGACGATGCGCTCGAGCCAGCGCAGCGGACGCGTGTTCCACGGATCGTGCCGCACGAGCGGATCGACCAAGATCACCTCGAGCCCGGCGAGCTTCGCGCCGAGGACGTCGGTGAACAGCTGATCGCCGATGACGACGCACTGATCGGCCTCGAGTTCGAGCACTCTCACCGCGCGGCGGAAGCCGTGCGGCAACGGCTTGCGCGCTCGCGGGATGCACGGTACGCCGAGCTCCTTCGCAACCTCAGACGCCCAGGGCGTACCGTTGTTGGTGAGCACGGCCACCTGCACGCCGGCAACGTGCGCCCGCCGCACCCATGCGGCATCTTCTTCGAGCGGCGCGAGCGTTCGGAACCCGACTAGCGTGTTGTCGAGGTCGCAGATCGCGCCGCGAATGCCACGCGCCCGCAACTCCTCGGGGTCGATCTGCGAGATCCGAGTCGCGTACTTGGTGGGCCGAAAGAATCCGAGCATTAGCGTATCTGCGATACCCGGGTTTCGGGCACGAGTACCGTTACGCCGCCCTTCTCGATCGTGAACTCGGCGGGGAGCGTCGTGAGATCTTCGCTGTCACCGAACACGCGATGACGCCGGCCGTGCATGGAGCGTACGACGAAGCGCTTCCCGCGCACGGCCGTCACCTCCGGTGATTGCTGGAACCGCCGCAGCGCGATCGACGCGAGCAGGCCGAGCGTGTGCCAGAAGCCGTGCACGTCGATCGAGTACAGCCAGAGCTGTCCGTCCTCCAGGCTCGCCTCCGGGTTTTCCACGACGCCGCCGAACCGGTAGCTGTTCGCGATCGTGAGCTGCAGCGCGCGCAGCACGCGTTTCGAACCGTCTTCCGACTCGATCTCCAAATGCATGGGCCGCTGGAAGCGCAACGCTCGCAGTGTCGTCACCGGGATCGCGAGCAAACCGAGCCGTTTCTTCACCTCGCCGGTCTGCAAGCGGGTGACGCGCGTCGACAGGCCGACGGACGCCTCGTTGAAGTACCGTTTGCCGTTCACGCAGCCGACGTCGAGCTCCAACGGCACGCCGTCCTCGACGAGCGCCGCGACCGCATCCGGGTCCGACGGGACGCCCAGCGTGCGCGCCAGCTCGTTGAACGTGCCCAGCGGAAGGACGGCGAGCGGGAGTTTCGTCTCCACCAGCCCGTCGATCGCGGTGAGCAGCGTCCCGTCGCCGCCGCCGACGACGACGACGTCGACGTCGTCCTTGTGCGCGACGATCGCTTTCGAGAGCCCGTCCTTGCTCGCGTCGAGCTCGACCTCGACCACCTCGTGACCGCGCTCTTTGAATGCCGCGGCAACGCGATCGCGCGCGGCTTGTCCGCGGCGAGCGCGTGCGTTGACCGCGAGGAGGACGCGTTTTCCCATCCCCCGGCCTTTACCCACGCGAGCGGCCGGAGCACGCCTGTCGTCGAAACGACGGCGATGGCACGCGAGCTCAACATCCTCTGGGTCGACGCGTTCACGACGACGCCGTTGGCCGGCAACGCATGCGCCGTCGTGCTCGACGCGCGCGGCCTCGACGACGCGACCATGCAAGCGATCGCGCGCGAGACCAATCTCTCCGAAACGAGCTTCGTGTTCCCGGGCGACGGCGAAGCGGACTTCGTCGTTCGCTACTGGACGCCCAACGGCGAGATCCCGCTGGCCGGGCACCCGACCATCGCGACGACGCACGCGCTCTACGAAACGGGCGCAATCGCGCCGGAGAACACCGTCGTGCGCTTGCGGATGCCGGCAGCGCTCGTCCCGGTCACGATCCGCACCGGTGCCGGCACGACGATCTACGCGATGTCGCAGCCGCCGCCGGTGTTCTTGGGCACCGTGCCGCGCGCGGAGATCGCGGCGGCCCTGCACCTCGATGACGCCGATCTGCTCGCGGGCACGACGCCGCAGACGGTGAGCACCGGGACGCCGCAGCTGATGATCGCGCTCGCGTCGCGCGACGCGCTCGATCGCGTCGAGCCGGACCGCCGCGCACTGTTCCGCCGCGAACGCGAATGGTTTTCCGTGCACGCGTTCGCGCGAGGACACAATGATGTCGCGCTCGTCGCGCGCCACTTCGCGGATTTCGGCGACGTGAAAGAAGACCCGTTCACCGGCTCGGCTACGGGCGGCATGGCCGCGTACTGCGCGCGCTACGGCATCGTGCGCGAGCGTTCGTACGCCGTCGAACAAGGGATGCACGTGCACCGGTCCGGGCGTGCGCAAGTTGAAGTCGGCGGCGATCCGCCGGACGACATCGGCCGGATCACGGTTGCAGGACCCGCCGTCACCGTCTTGCGCGGAACGATGACCCTGTGAGCGACGCGGCGGCGCGCATGCGGCGCATCGTCGTGCCGTACCACCACGCCGAACCGCTGCCGAAGCTCGCGGACGCATTCGCCGCCGGCAATGCCGTCATCGTGTCGAAAGGTCCGCCCGGCGCCATGCTCGCGCGGTTGTACGATCAAGTCGCCGCGCGCGTTGCCGCGAGCGACGTCCCCGTGGTCGTCGCGAGCCGCGACTGCACGACGTCGCTCGCCATCGTCGCCGGCCTGCAACGCCGCGCGATGTTCCCCGGCGTCATTTGGCTCGACGCGCACGGCGACTTTCACACGCCGCACACAACGCGCAGCGGCTACTTCGGCGGAATGGCGCTCGCGATGCTCGCCGGGCGCGCGGGCGCTTCGCTCGCGAACGCGATCGGGCTGCGCGCGATCGCGGAGGACGCGTGCGTGCTGGCGGGCGCGCGCGACCTCGATCCGGCCGAACGCGACGCGCTCGACGCCTCGGCGGTCCGTTGCATCGACGACGTCGCGTCGCTCGCGGATGCGGCGCTGCCGCCGCCCCCGTGGTACGTGCATCTCGACATCGACGTGATCGATCCGCAAGAACTGCCGCCGCTGCGCTTCCCGGCGCCCGGCGGCCCGAGCGCGCACGCCGTTGCCGGCGCGTTGCGCGCGCTCGCGGCACGCGGCACGATCGCCGCGCTCGGCCTCGCCTGCACGCTCACGCCGAAGGGATTCGAGCAACGCGAGCCGCTCGCGAAGATCGCTCCGCTGGTCGAAGCCGCGTTCGTCAGGTAGGCGGCGCGCCCGGCGCTGTCGTGACTGGCATGACGACGGTCGCCGAACGCCCGCGCATGCCCTTGAGCAGCGCGCCGACCGTGCCGAACAGACCGATGATCGCCGTCAGGAGCCCGCCGATCGCCGTGGTCGATTCTTGCAGTCCGGCGACCGTCGTCGGCTGGTAGACTTGCAGGCGCACGAGCGGCGCCGCGATGGCGTCGCCAGCGAAGATCAAGCGCACGTCCACCGGCTGCTCACCCGCTTTGGGAAATTGTGCGAACCAGCGCCACACGCGTTCGTTCTGAAGGACCGTCTTCGCGGCCGCGAACGACACGACGGCGGTCGACGGCTGGTCACCGTACGTCGCCGCCGCGATCGGCATCTGCTGCGGTTTGGCGCTCGCGCAGTAGACGCTCAAATCGATCGGGACCTGTTCCGCGGTGGCCGCGATCGACGGCGCAACCAGCGTCGCCTCGCAGGGCCCGATGGTTTCACCGTTGCACGGCGTCACGCCGTTGCACGGCGACGCCGCTTCCGCCGCGCTGCATTCGCGCAACTTGCACCACGCAACGTTCTCTTTCTTGCGCAGTTCGAACGACGTGCCCGAACGCAAGTGGCCAAGCTGCGACGACGACACGATCGCCAGGCTGAACGCGAGTACGGCGAGCCCCGCGAGCGCCGAGCCGCGCCACGGCTGCGATGCGACGACCCGCGGCGCGGACATGTCCGTACCGGCGGCGGTCGCGCCGACCGAGGCGACGGCGACGGCGTGACGCTTCTCGCTGCGGTCCGCGACCACGGCGAAGATCGCCGTGACGCAGGCGAGCACGAGCCAACCGACGGGCGGCCCGAGATGCCGCACGATCTCGGACGAATCGTTGGTCTGGCTCAGCCGCCACGCTTCAAACACGAGGAACGCGAAGAAGACGACCGCCGCGATGAGGACGGTCATGGCAATGCGGCGCCGCAACTTTGTGGAGCCCAAGATATCGGTAACCATCTGCACCCCTCGGAAACGACTCTGCGCTGCGACGTTCGGCCGCAACCGCTCGGTCGCCCTGCCAAGGTCGCGATGCCGGCGATGCAGCCAAGCACGCTCGCCGGCGGTTATGCCTCCCGCAATGTCCGCTCAGACCACCCACAACGCGCGCTCGCTCTCGCGCGTGATCCCCGCCGTCGCCACGCTCGAGGGCGGCGGCTTCCTCGTCCACCGCCCGATCCCGTCACGCGCGGTCGACCAGGTCGATCCGTTTCTGCTGCTCGACGAGATGGGCCCGATGGATCACGCGCCCGGCGAAGCGATGGGCGCGCCGGATCACCCGCACAAAGGCTTCGAGCTCATCACCTACCTGCTCGCCGGCGAGATGGAGCATCTGGACTCGCACGGCAACCACGGCGTGTTGCACGCCGGCGACGCGCAGTACATGCTGGGCGGCACGGGCCTGGTGCACTCGGAGATGCCGAGCGGCGAATTCAAACGCAGCGGCGGCCCGCGGCACGGCTTTCAGATCTGGGTGAACCTGTCGCGCGCGGACAAAGCGCTCGCGCCTCGCTACAAAGACGTGAGCGCCGCTGCGATTCCGGTCGTGCAGCCGTCGGCCGGCGCGACGGCGCGCGTGCTCGCGGGCGACGCGTTCGGCGTGACCGGCCCGGTGCACACTGCGACGCCGTGGACGTACGTGCACGTCACGCTCGCGCCCGGCGCGCGCATCGAGCAGACCGTTGCACACGGCTGGACCGCGACCGCGTACGTCTTCGAGGGCACGGGGCAGATCGGCGCGCGCGAAGTACGTCGCGGCGACTACGCCGTGTTCGCGGACGACGGCGACACGATCGCGCTGGAAAACACCGGCACGACGCCGCTCGAAGCGCTGCTGTTGAGCGCGCGCCCGATCGGCGAACCGATGGTGCGCTACGGCCCGTTCGTGATGAACTCGGTCGACGAGATCGAACGCGCCTTCGAAGACTTCCAAGCGGGCCGCTTCGGCGAAATCAAACCGCTCGTAGCGGAGTAAGTGAGAGGCGCCCGCGATGCTCGCAATGCTGTCCACGTCCGAAGTTTGGCTCATCCTCTTGATCGCGCTGATGTTCGTTGCCGTGGTCGCCTGCGGCATCGTCGCGATCTCCTGGCTCGTACGGCGAGCGGCACGTAACGCCGCGCGCTCCGCCGCTGCGCATCTGTCCGAACGCGAATAGCGCAACACGGCAGAGTGACCTCAGCGCACTGAGTGCCGCTCGATCTGTTTCAAGACTTCGCTCACATCGAAGTCAGGCGTGTAGCGTTCGGCGATCACTCCGCGCGCGACGAGATGGAACGCAATTCGAGTCCAGCAGCGATCGAACGGATATGTCGTCGTCGCGCGTGCGTACTCGTCGCGCAGGGCTTGAACGAGCGCGACCAGCTTTACGTCCTGGTCATAACTGGCCATGCGGGCGATCTTAGCATGATGTAGCGGCGGCGTACACCATATTGGGCGGCCGGACGGCCAGGGGAATCGAACGTGTGTTCGGGCATATTGGCAGTCCCGATGTCCGCCTCGCCCGAATACGCCGAGCTCCACTGCTGGTCGAACTTCAGCTTCCTCGAAGGGGCCTCGCACCCTGAGGAGCTGGTCGAGCACGGTCTTGCGCTGGGGCTGCGCGGGATCGCGCTGACCGACCGGGACGGGCTCTATGGGGCGGTCCGCTTCGCCAAGGCCGCCGTCGCGACGCCGCAGTTCGCCGCGCTGTGCGGCGCCGAGCTGACGCTGGAAACCACTGCGGCCGAACCGATCCGCGCCAGCCGGCCCGCGCGCTCGGCCA
>JAXDMA010000173.1:0-6939 GCA_034666305.1 Vulcanimicrobiota bacterium | reverse complement strand
AGCGCGCGCTGCCCGTGAGCCACGTGAAGACGAGCTCGAAGAGACGGTCGCAAAGATACGTGAAGACGCCGACGCCGACGACCAGCGCAATGGTGAGCGCCGTCGCGGCGATCCATTCCTCGCGCGTGGGCCACGTGACGCGGCGCATCTCCGTGGCGACGCCGCGGACGAAATCCTGCGTGCGTTGCGCATTGGCCGCGCGCTGCGCGGGGGTGGCCGGTCGATTCGCGCCGGGACGGCTGGGAGTGGACTTCATAATGCCTTTTACCGCAGAAGCTTGGCAGGGCGGACAGGACTCGAACCTGCAACCCGCGGTTTTGGAGACCGCTGCGCTACCAATTGCGCCACCGCCCTACGCGAGATTACTTGGTCTCTCGATGGGGTTTGTGACACCGGCAGAAGCGGCAGTACTTGCTCAGTTCGAGCCGGTTCGTGGTCTTCTGCTTGTTCTTGAACGTGTTGTAGTTGCGCCGCTTGCACTCGGTGCATGCCATCGTGACCATCACACGGGTCTCTTTTTTCGCCATCGTCGTCGTTCCAGAAAGGGAGCCGGGGGGCCGGGAACATGAAGAAAACGGACGCGCGGTCCGTTCCGAGGTGAAAGTGTAACACAGGGCCGCGCCCCTGTAAACCGCAGGTCGCCCCGCCCAGGCAGGAGGCTCCTCCCGGCTGAGGCCGGAGGTGGCGCCCTTAGCTCGCCACGACCAGCGGCGACTCCACGACCCGGTTGCGACCGGCGTTTTTCGCGCGGTAGAGCGCCCGGTCGGCCCGCTCGACCACGTCGCCCTGCGCGTCGCCGGGCCGGGCGTACGCGACGCCGACCGAGACGGTCACGGGCTTGCCGTCCGCGTAGGCGAGCCCGCCGGATTCGATTGCGGCGCGCAGCCGCTCGGCGACTTGCATCGCGCGCTCGCGCGCCGCATCGCGCACGAGCACGAGGAACTCCTCGCCGCCGAAGCGGCCCGCCAGGTCGACGCCGCGCGTGTTCTCCGCGATGAGCCGGCCGATCTGCGCCAGCACCCGGTCGCCCGTCTGATGCCCGAGCAGATCGTTGATCGACTTGAAATGGTCGACGTCGAGCAGCAGCACGGCATAACTGCCGCCGTCGCGCACGTACTTCATCGCATCTTCGAACGCGCGCTGCACGCCGCGCCGGTTGGCGAGGCCGGTCAAGATGTCGATGGTCGCGGCGGTACGCGTCGCGGCGATCGCCCCGTATTCGCCCAGCAGCGGCCCGAGCTCCGATGCGGCGCGCTCGAAGTCGCGCCCCGCGACGAGCGCCAGCGTGCGCGGCGCGCGGAACAGCAGCAACGCGCCGCGCAGCCGCTCCTGCGCGTCGCGAGCGGCGTACGCGCGCACGGTGCCGTCCTCGCGGTCCTCGAAGGCGACGTTGTCGCCGGTGACCTGCAGCTCGAGCAGCGCGCGTCCCCCGAGCCGTTCCAGATCCGATGCTACGCTTGGGCCGAAGCGCATCACCCGCGACCAGCGATCGGCGCCGCCGCGTCCGAACGCCGCGATTTCGACCGACTCGCGCAAGATGCGCGGGTCGATGCTCTCCAGCAGCGAGCGAATCTGCGGCTGCGGATCGTTCGCGCGCAGCATCGCGTCGACGGCCTCACGCGAGAGCGAAAGCCGGTGCAGCCGCGCGTTGACGCGCGCGAACCGCACGAGCACGACGGCCAGCAGCACCAACGGCAGCAGCAGCGCGACGCCGAGCACGCCGCCGTCGTGCAGCACGACGCGTGCGACGACGTACGCCCACGCGGCTTCCGCGAACGCGATCAGGATCGTGGCGCGGTCGCCGACGTGACGCGGCCAGATCCGCAACAGCGAACGGCCTTGCCGCGCGGCGGCGAGCGGATCGATCCACAACAGATCGGCCAGCAGCACGAAGCCGGTCGCGACGACGACGAACGCGACCGTCGCAAGCGCGGTGGCGGGGCCGGCGACGGCGGCGCGCAGCTGCGGTGCCAGCAGCGACGCCATCCACCACACCGGCACCCACAGCGCGGCGCTCAAAACGCGGTCCAGCCCCGATCGTCGCCGCAAGAGGCCGGCGGGTCGCACGAGATACGCGACGACGTTGCACGCAGCGGCCCACATCCAGCCTTCGCTCACGAGCACCGCGAGCAGCAGCGGCACGATCAAGCCGACGCGATCGCTTTCCGGCGTCGGACGAACGCTGCGCTCGAAGTGCGCGGCGGGCGCGCGCAGGATCCCGAGGACGATCGCGATCGCGAGCGCGCCGGCGACGAACACAATGTCGGCGGGCCGCAGCCCGCGCAGGGCCGCAGGACCCCACGCGACGGCAAGGACCAGCGCCGCCAGCAGCGAGGCCGCGCGAACGATACCGTACACGCGTCGTGAGGTCACGCGGAGACATTCGCGCCCGGGCGGACTTGAACCGCCAACCTCGGCCTTAGGAGTGCCTCGCTCTATCCAGTTGAGCTACGGGCGCACGGGCTCAAAAGCTTCCAGCAGCGAATGGCCGGGTCATGCAGACCGACGCGAGCTCGACCCGCATCGAAGACCGGCACATCCCGCCGATGAGCGCCGCGCCGGCCGGTTTTTCCATCGATACCGACCTTCCGGCAGGCTTTGCAGCCTTCTACCGGCCGCTCCACGAGCAGTTCACGTCGCGTCAGCAGGCGGCGATCGAACAGCGCCGCCGCGTGCTCGACGCGTCGCGTCAAGGCCGCAAGCCGCAGTATCTCGCGCCGTCCGAGGCGCAAGGCGAGTGGCGCATCGAGCTGCCGGAGTGGGCCCGCGATCAGCGCAACCAGATGACGGGGCCCGCCGACGACCACGAGCTTGGCGTCAAGATGCTCAACTCCGGCACGCCCGCGGTGATGATCGACCTGGAAGACTCGATGGCGAACGAGTTCGAGCGCACGCTGCTCGGCATCGACAACACCGTCGCGATGTACTACGGCGAGCTGACCTACGTCGATCAAAAACGCGGCGGCAACGTCGTGCGCGTCAAAGACGATCCGGCGATGCTCTGGACGCGCGTGCGCGGCCTGCACCTCTCGCAGGCGGGGATCTACCCCGAACCGACGTCCGCGTCGCTGTTCGATCTCGCGCTGCTCGCATACAAACTCGACTTCTCACGGTTGCGCCACCCGCTCGCGATCTACATTTCGAAGTCCGAGACGGCCGACGAGGCGCTGTGGTGGCGCGACGTCTTTCAAGCGGTCGCCAACGCGAAGGGCCTCGACGATCCGTTTGCGATCAAGACGATGGCTTTGGTGGAGTCGCATCCGTTCGCGTATCAGATCGAAGAGTTCGCGTACAACTTGCGCGACCATCTGCTGGGCCTGAACCTCGGGCGCTGGGACTACATGGCCTCGCTCATCCACTACAACCTCGACGACCCGAGCTGGGTGCTGCCCGATCGAAACACGATCCCGCACGACGTCGCGTTCTTCCAAAATTTGCGCGAGCGGATCCCGGAAGTGTGCCACCGCCACGGCCTGCTGGCGATCGGCGGCATGACGGCCCTCTTCCCCGACCGCACGAATCCCGAATTGAACGCGCGCGCGATGGCAGTGCTCGAACAAGACAAGAAAAACGAGTCGAAGACGCTCTTCGACGGTGCGTGGACCGGGCATCCGGATCAGAACGCGATCGCCGTCGCGCAGTTTCCGGCGCCGAACCAAGGTTTTGCGCGCAAGCCCGGGGCGAACGCGACGCCCGATTTGCGGCCTTCGATCGCAGGCGTCGGCGAGAAAACGGAAGCCGGCACGCGCGCGGCGGTGCGCACGGTGATCCGGTACCGTCACGGCTATCTCAGCGGGCGCGGTGCGTCGCTGCTGGACGGTTATATGGAGGACCTCGCGACCGATCGCATCTATCGCCTGATGATCGCGCAGCGCGTCAGGCACGGCATGCATTCCGCCGCCGACGTCACGCGCATCTTCGACGAGGAACTCGATAAACTGCTCGCCGAACCAGACGCGCGAGACCAGGTTGAAGCGGCGAAGTTTCGCGAGGCCCGGCGTCAGAGCGAGGCGATGATCACGGAGGGGCATCATGATCCGATCTAAGCGCGCGGACCCGAGGAAGGCATCATTCGCGACCTGACCGGGACGGCCGGCCTGGACCTCGACGCGCTGCTGCAGCACGTGCCGGCCATCGTGTACGTCGCGCGACCGGACGGCACGATCGCCTTCGCAAACGCCGCGTGGGAGCGGTTCAGCGGCCTGCCGGCACGGACCGTGCTCGATATGGGCTGGGCTGACGTGCTGCACCCGGACGACGCGACCCGCGTCGGCACGGCATGGCTGGCCGCAATAGCATCCGCCGTACCGTTTCGGGAGGAGTTCCGGATCCGCGATCGCGCCGGCGTGTTCCGCTGGGTGATCTCGCACGCGATCCCGACGTTCGACGCCGCCGGCGCGGCATCGGCGTGGTACGGCACCATCACTCCGATCGACGAGCGGCGCAC
Organism: Vulcanimicrobiota bacterium; assembly: GCA_034666305.1. GTDB lineage: Bacteria > Vulcanimicrobiota > Vulcanimicrobiia > Vulcanimicrobiales > Vulcanimicrobiaceae > Vulcanimicrobium. The sequence continues at coordinate 2,492 of JAXDMA010000173.1, read as the reverse complement.
CGCGGAAGCCGCGCTCGCGTCGCTGGCCGACGCCATCCCGCAGCTGGTGTGGGCCAACGACGCCGCCGGCAACGCGATCCACGTCAACCGCCGCTGGATCGAGTACACCGGACTGAGCTTCGACGAATCGCTCGGGCGCGGCTGGGAGCGCGTGCTGCATCCGGACGACGTGCCCAAGATGGAAGAAGGCTGGCGCGCGGCGCTGGTAACGGGCACGTTCGCCGGCGACAACGCCTACCGTCTGCGCCGCCACGACGGCGTCTACCGGTGGTTCGTCGTGCGCGCCGTCGCGGTCCGCGACGAGAACGGCGCGATCCTGCGCTGGTACGGTACGAACACCGACGTCGACGATCAGTACCGCGCCGCGCAGCGGCGCACGATGCTCGACCGGCTCGGCGTCGCGTTCACCGAGTCGCTCGATTACGAGCGCACCGCGCGAACCGTCGTCTCGGCGATGTGCGAGGATTTCGCGGACTTCGCGTTCGTCGACGTGCTCGAAGACGGGCGGCTGCAGCGGATCGCCGTCGAGAGCGGACGCCTCGGCGGCGACATGGCGAGCTTTCGTGCATTCGCCCCGCCGCCCGAAGCCGAACGCCACCCGATCAACATCGTGCTGCGCAGCGGTCAAACGCAGATCGTGCCGGAGTGCGACGACGCGTGGCTGCGCGCGACGACATGGAGCGCCGAGCACTATGCGTTCGCGCAGACGCTGGCGATGGCGTCGATCGTGTACGTCCCGATGATCGCCGCGGGCGAGCCGGTCGGCGTGCTGACGTTCGGCGCGGCGAGCGGCACGGGCCGCCATTTCACCCAAGCAGATCTCGAGGAGGCCGAAGAGATCGCGCGACGCGCCGCCGTGGCCCTGGCCAACGCACGGGTCTATCGCGACCTCGCGCGCAGCGAGGCGCGCTACCGCGGGCTGATCGACACCGCTCAAGAAGGCGTCTGGATCATCGACGCGGCCGCGCGCACGCGCTACGTCAACATCCACATGAGCGCCATGCTCGGCTATACGCCCGATGAGATGTACGACCGATGGTTCTTCGACTTCGCGGACCCGCGCGAGCACGACGAAGCGCGCAAAGCGATCGCGGACCACCGCGGCGGCAGCGGCATCCGGCGTGAGTCGCGGCTGCTGCACCGGGACGGGCACGTCGTGTGCGTGATGGTCGCGTCGAGTCCGCTCATCGACGGTGACGGCGCGTACAACGGATCGCTGGGAATGTTCACGGACATCACGGAGCGCAAAGCGCTGGAGACACAGTATCGCGTGCTGGCCGAGGCCGGCGAGGTGCTGGCGGCGTCACTCGACGTCGGGCAGACATTTCCGGCGCTCGCGGCGCTGGCCGTGCGCAACTTTGCCGACGTGTGCCGCATCCACGAGCGCGCGACCGACGGTACGACCCGGCTCATCGCCACTGCGTACGCCGATGCCGCACGCGCCGGCGTGGCGGCCGCGCACGTCGGTGAGGGCGGTTTCGCACGGGTCATCGTTGCCAACGCGATCGCGAACGGTACGTCGCTTTTTCTGCCACAGATCGATTCGGATCTGCGCGACGCGCTCGGCGCCCAATCGCTGATCGTCGTACCGCTCGTCGCGCGCGGCACGACGGTCGGCGCGATCACGCTGGTCGCGGCGGCGGATGGCGCAGGCACCTTCGTTCCCGACGACTTGCGGCTCGCGGAGCTGCTCGCCAAGCGCGCCGCCGTCGCCATCGACAACGCGCGGCTCTACGATCAAGAACGCCGGCTGGCGCGGATGCGCGAAGTCGTCGCGCGCGCGAGCGACGTGCTGAGCGGCTCGCTCGATCTGGACGCGCTGCTCGGGCGCTTCGCGGACCTGCTCGTCGCGGAGCTCGCGGCCGAGGCGACGATCGCACTCCATCCCGATCACGTGGTCGTGCGGCGCAGCGCGACGGTGGCCGCGGACGCACCGCAGTTGCGTGCGGCGCTGCGGCACCGTGACGCGGTCGTAGGCACCGTCACCCTGCGCGCCGGCGCGCCGTTCGGTCCCGACGACTCTGCGCTGCTGCACGAGCTCGCGGCGCGCGCCGCGGTCGCGGTGGAGAACGCGCAACTGTATGCGCGCGAGCACCGAGTCGCAATGACGCTGCAGCGCGCGATGCTGCCGGCCGTGTTGCCGGACGTCGCCGGGCTGGACTTCGACGCGGTCTATTTCCCGGGCGCGACCGAAGCTGAGATCGGCGGCGACTGGTACGACGCGATCGCGTTGCCGGACGGGCGCGTCGTCGTGTCGATCGGTGACGTCACCGGGCGCGGGCTGACCGCGGCGGTCATCATGGGCCGCATGCGCCAAGCGATCGAAACGCTCGCGACCTATGAGTCCGATCCCGTGCGGCTGCTGGACGCCGCCGACAGCGTGTTGCGCCGCGCGCATCCGGACGCGATCGTCACCGCGCTGGTCGGCGTGGTCGATCCTGCCGCGCGAACGCTCGCGTACGCGACGGCCGGGCACCCGACGCCGATCGTAC
>JAXDMA010000172.1:0-4625 GCA_034666305.1 Vulcanimicrobiota bacterium | reverse complement strand
CCGCGTCCGGACTAGGGCCATAAGTGTCCATTCTACCATGCCCGGTCGAACGGCGCGCCTGCTTACGTCGCCGAAGACCCCCGTATGCGCAGCAAAGCGCCCGGCTGCTCGACCCTAGCGGCCGTAGCGTCGTTCGCGGGTGGCGAAGGCGTCGATGGCGCGGTCCAGCGTCGCCGCGTCGAAGTCCGGCCAAGGATCGTTCGTCGACCACAATTCCGCGTACGCGGATTGATAGAGCAAGAAGTTCGAGAGCCGCAGCTCGCCGCCGGTGCGCACCATGAGATCCGGGTCGGGGAATCCGGCAGTCCAGAGCTTCGCGGCGATGGCGTCCTCGTCGATCTGTTCGGGCGCGAGCGTCCCCGCCGCGACGTCGCGCGCGAGCGAGCGGCACGCGTCGCGCAGCTCGGTGCGCGCGCCGTAGTCGACGGCGATCGCGAGCAGCATCGCGCTGCCGTGCGCCGTGCGCTCTTCGAGGATGCGGAACGCTTCGACGACGCCCTGCGGCAAGCGGTCGCGGCGGCCGATCATGCGCACGCGCACGCCGCGCGCCGCCAGCGAAGCGGCTTTGTCGCGCGCGAACGATTCGGCCAGGCCGAACAAACCGAACACTTCGCGGTGCTCGCGCGTCCAGTTGTCTTCGCTGAACGCGTAGACGGTGAGCATCGCGATGCCGGCGCGCAGCGCCGCGTCGACGGTGCGCTCGAGCGCCTGCATTCCGCGACGATGTCCTTCGAGCGCCGGTACGGCGTGGGCGCGCGCCCAGCGCCGGTTGCCGTCCATGATGATCGCGATGTGCCGGGGCACGCCGGTAACGACGGGTGCGCGTTCGATCACGCTTGGGCCGCCAAACGCGACGCGGGCGCGTCGGCGCGCTGCTGCACGCCGCGCACGACGGATTCCAGCTCGTCGACGTACGCGAGAAAGCGCGTGCGGCCGTCGTCCGTGATCCGAACGATCGTCGTGGGCCGGCCGTGGCCGCGCACGCGCTCGCTCGTCACGACGCCCACCTCGGACAGCGCGTGCAAGTGACGGTTCAAGTTCCCGTCGGTCAGACCGCACGCGTCCTGCAGGTCGGTGAAGCGCATCCCGCCGGGGTTCGCGACGAGACACGCGCAGACGGCCAACCGGCCGCGCTCGTGGAAGATCCGTTCGAGTCCGGTGAACGCGAACGGGGCGTCGCCGTTCACGCGATCACCTGGTTGGGACGTACGGCTTCGTCGCGCAGCATCAGGACGCCGATCACGGTCTGCCCCGCGCCGAACGTCAGCGGCATCACCCACCACGCCAGCGCGTTGGTGCCCGACGCAAAGAGCAGCGTCGAACCGATCGCGGCGAAGCCGAATGCGACCATGGCGACGCGATGCGGCAGCATGGAGCGCGCCGCCAGCAAACCCAGGCCGTAGCACAGCGCCCACGTGCCCGGCAACAGGCCGATCTCGCCGCGCGCGAGCAGTGCGGCGGTGAACGCGCCGCCGGCCACGACGGACGGGACGATGGCCACCGCGGCGGTCTGCAACTCGGACCGCGTTCGGAACGACCAGTTCCGAACGAGCCAGACCGCGACCGCGCCATAGTTCAGCGCGAGGGCAAACGCAAGGCAAGCGATCCAGATCGCGACGTAGCGCGCGGCGTCATCCGGTGTCCGCGGGGCGGGCACGACGGCGAGCTGGACGATGCCGGTGCCCAGCGCACCCAGGCCGCTGGCGAGCGCCGCCGAGCCCGAGAGCCCGCGGAAGCGCTGGACGGAGGCGAGGCGGGAGCGGACTTCGTCGAGGTCGGCGATGGCGCGGGTGACGTCCACGGGGCGGCTCCGATGCAGAGAGGTTGGCGAACCACATACTCTGTACCGCAAAGATAAACCTTCAAACGCTTCGGGCGGCGGTTTCGTTGAGGCTTCGTGTCCCACGCCGAACGCGAGAAAAAACGCGCGATGAACCCCTTCCAGCTCTTAACGCTCGCCCTGCTGGGCTTCGCAGTCGCTGCCGCGGGCGCGCCGGCGAAACCGCCCTCGCCGGCGCCCGCGAAGTCGCCGGCCCCGCTCTCGAAGTACGAACGCGCTCACGCGGAGACCATGCGCGTCTCCGCGCCCGCGGACGAATACTTCGGCAAGTTGAAGATCAGCTTTCTCGGCATCGACAACACGTTTCGCGACGCGTCCATTAGCGCCGGCGACCACACGACGGACGCAGCGGTCATCAACAAGGTGGGCTTTGCGGAAGACGCGCTCCGGGACTGGGAGCGGAAATACCCGCACGATCCGCAGCTCGCACGCTCGTACTATTTAGGGATCGCCGTCGAGAAAAAGATTTGGGTGCAGGCGAATCAGCAACAAGCCTGGCTCTACATGAACCGCATCGTGCAAGAGTTCCCGAACACGTACTTCGGCAAGCTCGTCAAGCGCGAGATGGCGATTGGTTTCACCGAGCATTATTACTCGGAGCCGGTTCCGTGCCCGACGCCCACGCCGACCGCGACGCCGACACCGGCGCCCACGCCGACGCCTGTCGCGACCCCGACCGTCGCACCGCGCGGGCGAGCACCGCGCGCAACGCCGAAGCCGGTCGCGACGCCGTCGCCGGTGCCGACGCCCGCGGCAACTCCGACGCCGGAGCCCACGCCGACGCCGGCGCCCGAGATCAAGCAGCTCGGGAAGGGCTTGAAGGTTCAAGTTCTCACCCCGCCGTGCGCCGCGGCGCCGACCCCGAGTCCGACGACGAGTCCGCCTTCGAGTCCGACCGCGTCGCCGGCACCGGCGCAGACGCCGGCCGCGGTACCGGCTCCCACCGCGTCACCAGCACCGTCGGGTTCGCCCAGGGCTACGGCAACGCCGCGAAGCCGGGCGTAGCCATGTGTTTGCGGGCCACCGTCGAAGCCGACGCGCTGTGAACCACGACGATACGCAGACGCAAACCGATCCGCTCGACAATCCCGATGTCGCCAAGCACCTTTCCGAAGAGCTGCGCGCCGTGCTCAAACGCGTCGACGACGGCGACGAGGCCGCGCGCACGCTGGCGCTCGCGCCCGTCGCGGCGCTGATCGATGCCTTCGCCGCGGTCGGTTTGCTCGAGTTCGCCTACCTCGCGCCCGGCCAGGATGAAGAGGAAGACGGTCCGATCGCGTGGTTCGAGGCGAGCGAAGCGATCGTCGACAAGGATCGCGACTCCGTCGTGGTCGCCGGCAGCGAAATCCTCGAAGTGTTCGACGGCCCCATCACGCTCGAAGACCCGCCGGAACACGAGGGCGAGGAGTAAGAGCTAAGGCGCGAGCGTCCACGCGCCGGCGTTCCACCACGCCGTCGACAGCGACGTCGTCTGGTGCTGCAAGCGATTGGTGAACACGTCGAGTTCCGGGCGCTGGTAGAGCAGCATGATCGGCAGCTCCGCGTAGAGCAGCGCCTGCAATTTCGAGTAGATCGCTTTGCGCTGCGCGACGTCGTACGTTTGCTGCGCGCGCTCGAGGAGATCGTCGAGGCGCGGGTCGCAGATGCGCGACTTGTTGTAGCCGCGCGGCGGCACGTTCGCGCACGCGAACTGATCGGTCGTGTCGGGATCGTCGCCGTTGACGAACGAGTACAGCGCCATCTGGAACTTGCCGCCGTAGACGGGGCCGCCTTCCGACACCGGCGCGACGAATTGCCCGATGTTGAACGCTTTGAGGGTGACGCCGACGCCGACGGCTTTTTCGTATTGCGTCACCGCGTTGCCGATGATCGTGTCGCCGGGCGTTGCGGCTTGCATGATGAACAGCAGCTCGATCGGTTTGCCGTCCTTGCGCCGCACGCCGTCGATGCCCAGCTTCCAGCCCGCCGCGTCGAGAAGCGCGCCGGCGCGCTGCGGATCGTACGCAATGTCGGGATAGGTCTTGGGGTCGTACGCCCAGATGAAGAGCCCGCGCCCGGCCGCGCGCGTCGTCACCGCGCCGCGGTACGTCTTCTGCATCATCGACGGAACGTCGATCGCCATCGCGAGCGCGTGCCGCACGCGCGGATCGCTCGTGAGGGGGTCGCGTGTATTGAAGATGATCGAGCCCACGGCGTTCATCGGCGTGCGCTCCACGTGAACGCCGGGGATCGTTTGTAACAGCGGGTAGTTCCCGAGAAACTGATCGGTGAACTCGCCGCCGACCTCACCTGTTCGCAGCAGGTTCATCGCGGTGTTCGCGTCGGGGATGAAGCGAACGTCGATGTGCTCGATCTTCGGCTTGCCGGTATAATAGTACGGGTTCGCGCGCATCTCGACGCGGTCGCCGCGCGACCACGTCGTCACCACGTACGGGCCCGAGCCCACCGGCATCGAGTTGAACGGGACGTGGTTGAAGTCGGGCAGGTTCGCCAGCAGGTGTTTCGGCAGGATCGGAAAGCCTTGGGGTGCCAGCACGACCGTCAGCAGCGGCGCGAACGGGCGCTTCAGGTGCAGCACCAGCGTCGTGTCGTCGCGGGCTTCCGCTTTGCGCACGACATCGTAGCCGAAACGTGACTGCGGGTTATTGTGCGGATCGTTGATCGCGTCGACGGACCAGGCCGCATCGTGCGCCGTGAGCGGGACGCCGTCGGCGAACTTCAACCCGGGACGGAGATGGTACGTGATCGTCACGCCGTCCTTGGCGATGCCGCCGTTCTGCGGCGA
>JAXDMA010000171.1:0-21687 GCA_034666305.1 Vulcanimicrobiota bacterium | reverse complement strand
CGGGCGCGCCGAACGCGAGCATCTCGCTCGCCGCGCCGTGCATCGAAGCGACGTCGGCGATCCGACGGCCGAGAAATGCGCCGGCCTCCTCCAGGTTCGGCGTGATCAGCGTCGCGCGCGCGAACAGCGTGTCGCGCAGCGCGATACGCGTCGCATCATCGGCGAGAACGTCGATCGCGTCGCCGCTGAGGTGACCGCCTTTGACGAGCACCGCACTCGAGCCGAATGCGAGCAGCGCCGTCGCGGCGGCGCGCATCGCATCGGCGCCGGCGATTCTTCGGCCAAGGAATCCGCTCGCCTCATCGAGATTCGGCGTGATCAGCGACGCGCGCGCGAACAGCGTGTCGCGCAGAGCGACGCGCGTCGCATCGTCGGCGAGCGCGTCGCCGCCGCTCGCCGCGAGCACCGGGTCGACCACGACCGGAACGTTCGGATACGACGCGAGTCCGGCCGCGACCGCGCGCACCGCGTCCGCCGACACGAGCGCACCGACGTGAAACGCGCCGACGCCCGCGGCACGTAACGCATCGAACTGCGCGTGAATCGTCGCCGCGTCCACAGCGATGGAGGCGCGCACGCGGTCCGCATCTTGCGCGGTCACGCCGGCGATCACGCAGACCGGACGCACCGCGTCCGCCTCGAGCGCGAGCATCGCGAACGTCAGGCCTGCGAACGCGAGGGGATGCGTCGTGCCGACCGTCGCGACGACCGTCACGGCGCGGCGCCGTTCCAACGTGCGACGAGCGCGCGCGCCGCAGCTTCCGGCTCGCCGCAGAGCAGCGCCGAGAGCACGGCCGCCATCACCGCGCCGGTCGCACGGACGCGGGCGATCTCAGCGAGGCCGACGCCGCCGATCGCCGCGCACGGAAGCGTCGTGGCCGCGACGACGGCGCGCACGCCGCTGAGCCCGATCGGCAGCCCGGCGTCGCCCTTCGACGGCGTCGCAAACGCCGGGCCGGTTCCGACGTAGTCGACGAGCGCCGGATCGGCCAGGCGCGCTTCCTGCGGCGTGCCGCACGACAGGCCGATGATCCCGTCGCGCAGCGCGGTGCGCAGCGAGCGCAGGTCGAGGTCCGCGGCGTCTTCCTGGCCGAGGTGGACGCCGTCGGCGAGGCGCGCGAGGCGCACGTCGTCGTTGACGATGGCGACGCCCCCGGCGGCGCGGACCCGCGCGACGACGGCGATCAAGGTTGCGCCGTCGATGCCGTCCTTCGCGCGAATCTGGATCAGCCGGATCCCGCCGCGCAGCAGGGCCTCGGTAAACGCGATCGGCTCGACGCGACCGGGATCGACCAGCGCGTACACCCCCCGCAAATGCGAACGAGGAGCGTCGCCGCTCCTCGCCGTCGTCATCGCCCGGGGTGTCCTTACTGCAGCGGGTTCTGCGGGTTGACCACGGCCACGGTGATCGAACCCGGCGGGCCGGTCGGCGTGAACGTGGTCCCGAGGCCGGTGCCGGTGATCTTCCCGGGCTCCGCGTTGACCACGACGCAGTACGGGAAGTTCGTCTGGAGGACGCCGCCCGCCGGAGCCGGGAGCACCGTCGGCGGGATGAAGATGATGTTCGCCTCGTTGACGGGGTCGATCGCGATGTAGATCCCGAAGTCGGCCGCGTACGGGTTGAACGGACCGCCTCCGAACGAAACGTTGACCGTCGCGCACGGCTTCGTCTGACCGAGCGAGTTCGCTATGTAGGTGCCGCTCGTGACGAGCGCAGCGCTCCAGCGGTAGTTGTTGCCGGACAAGATGCCGTTCTGCGAGCCGTGGACCTGGACCGCGCTCAGCGCGATGCCCGCCCCGGGCAGCACGCGCGCGATGTTCGAAGGCGCCGCGGTCGTGATGATCACGTGGTCGGGGGGGGGATTATCACCGCCGAAGCCGAGGACCGAGCCGCCCCCAGCGCAAGCGCTGAGTGCGACGGCGCTCAGGACGGCGGCGAGGGAAAGGACGAAGCGACGCATGGATGCGACTCCCGTAAGAACGGAAAAACGTCGGCGCCCTCTTCCGAAGGCCGCCGCCGGGCGGTGCGAGCGTTCCGTAGGCCGCAAGACGGTTCCTCTCTCCATCAGATCGACGGCGCGATCGGGACGGTCACCTCGAACGGCTCCTCGGCACCCTCTCGCAGCGACGGGGCGACGGTCAGCGACCAAGAGCGTTTCACGTCGCCCAGGCGCGAGGCCGTAAACGCGAGCGATCCGGTGTACTGCGAGTTCGGCGCGAGCGGAACGCCCTGGTACAGCGGTTTGTCCGTGACGGTCCAGTTTTTGGTCGCCAGGATGCGGTACACGCCCCCGCGGTCGTCCCGGAGCACGCTCTTGCCGTACGGGAGCAGCGTGACGAAGTTGTCGCCCACGTTGGCGAAGGTCACGACGACGTCGATGCGGTCGGGGAAGAAGTCGACTTTCTTGACCGTCACGCGCAGACCGGAAACGTTGGCCGTGGATGCCGACGCGAATGCCCGATACGGTTTGCCGGGGTCCTTGACGTGCAGCGTGCCGTGTTCGGGCAAGACGCCGAGCGGCACGGTCGCGTCCACCTCGCGCTGCTTGTCGGTCGCGTGATCGACGTACGCGATGCGCTCGCGCACGAAGTACACGCGGCCTCGGTCGTCGCCGCGCGCGCCGGCGATCGAGGCGCGGCGCAGCACGACGCCGTCGGCGGCAAAGACGCTGCGGAACGCGGCGGCATCGCCGTAATATTTTCGCTCGTCATCGGTGAGCAGCGCAAACGCGACGTCGTAACGGCCGGCGCGCAATGCGTCGACGTACTTGCGCACGACGGCGGTTTGCGCGTTGTTCGGCACCGGGCCGTATTGTATCGCGCGACGCGGCGGCGGCGTGGCCCCCAGCATCGCAAGACACAGCAGAGCGCTCGCGGCGCGCGCGAACGCGGTCACGGCGAGTCTCCGAGCAGCAGATCGGCGATGCGCACGAGATCGGACGAATCAGCGTAACGCAGCTCGATCGTTCCGCCGCGGTCGTGCTGCACCACGCGTACCTGCGTAGCGAATTTGTAGCGCAGGCGCTCGACGAACGCATCGTTGTCGGGGCTCGCGCGCTGCACGGCCGCGCCGGTGCGCGGGCGTTTCGGGGCGGCGTCCTGTGCGAGTTTTTCGAGCGCGCGCACGGACAGTTCTTCGTCGACCGCGCGGCGCGCCATCGGCTCGCGCCTTTCGGCGGGCAGCGCGAGCAAGGCGCGCCCGTGTCCGGCCGTGAGCTTGCCGTCGCGCACGTATTGTTTGATCGAGTCCGGCAGCGACAGCAAACGCAGCGCGTTCGCGATCGACGGCCGGCTCTTGCCGACGCGCTCCGCGACCTGCTCTTGCGTGAACTCGTAGGTCTCCATCAAGTGCGCGAAGCCCATCGCCTCTTCGAGCGCGTCGAGGTTCTCGCGCTGCAAGTTCTCGATGATCGCTACTTCAAGCGCTTCGCGGTCGCCCGCCGCGCGCACGATCGCCGGAATCGTCTGCAGCCCGGCAGCTTGCGACGCGCGCAGGCGCCGTTCGCCGGCGATCAGTTCGTAGCCGCCGCCGCGTTCGCGCACGATGACCGGAACGAGCACGCCGAACGCCGCGATCGACGCGCGCAGCTCGTCCAGCGCGGCCGCGTCGAACGTGGTGCGCGGCTGGTGCGGGTTCGGCCGGATCTGCGCGATCGGAATCTGCTGCAGATCGCGCTTGGGCGGCGCGGCCGAGGTCGTCACGTCCGCCGTGCTGCCCTCGCCCAGCAGCGCGCCTAGGCCGCTTCCGAGTCCGCGCTTGCTCACGCGACCAATTCCCTTGCGAGTGAAAGGTACGCCTGCGCGCCTCGGCTCTTCACGTCGAAGAGGATCGCGGGTTTCCCGTACGAGGGCGCTTCGGAGAGCCGGATGTTCCGCGGAATCTGCGTGCGGAAAACGCGGTCGGGAAAGTAGCGGTGGACTTCCTCGACAACCTCAGTCGCCAGCTTGGTACGTCCATCGAACATCGTGATCAATACGCCGCGGATCGCAAGCTCGGGATTGAGGCCTTCTTTGATGCGGCGCACGATTGCGACGAGCTGGCTGAGCCCTTCGAGCGCGTAGTATTCCGCTTGCACCGGAATGATGATCTCGGTGGCCGCGGTCAGCGCGTTGATCGTCAGCAAACCCAGCGACGGCGGGCAATCGATGAGCACGTCGTCGTAGTCGTACAACACTTTGGAAAGTGCTGTTTTTAAACGATTTTCGCGCTGCATCGCGGACACCAGCTCGACTTCGGCGCCCGCAAGGTTCAGCGTCGCGGGAACGATGAACAAATTCTCCACTTCGGTCGGCCGCGTGACGTCTTTCACCGCGGCGTGCTGCAACAGCACGTTGTAGATGTCGCGCTCGACTGCACGCTTGTCGACGCCCACCCCTGTCGTGGTATTTCCTTGCGGATCGATGTCGACGACGAGCACGCGCCGGCCCAGCAGGGCCAGGGACGCGCCGAGGTTGACGGCGGTCGTCGATTTCCCGACCCCGCCCTTTTGGTTGACGATCGCGATCACGCGGGCAGTCGTCTGCTCCGGAACAACCAACGAGCCAACCCTTATATCAGGACGTGCGGAAATGCTCGTCGATGTAGCGTTCAGCACGCTCGGCGAGCAAGCCCGCCTCGTTCCGAGACGGGTCGTCGGTGACCTCCTCGAACAGCGCGTGCAGCACGTCGCCGACGCGCCGGTCGCCGCGAAATTCCGCCGGGGCCAGGCCTTTGCGGACCAGCGCCGCCACGACGTCGCCGCCGGTGATCGCCAGGTCGCGGACGCTGAACGCAGGACCTTCGGCCAGAACTGCCGCGATTCGCGCCTCGAACCGCTGATTCGAATCGTCGCGCCGCGGCAAACCCGAGCCCTCGACGTCGGCGCACCGCAGCGCGAAAAGCCGGTCCAGATGCTCCGGGCCGATGCGGCGCACGAAACGGCGCAGGGTTTTATCCTGCGCTTCGGGGTCCGCGGAGTACATGTGATGCAGCACGAGGTGCGCCACCGTCGCGACCGTCTCGTTGGCGAGACGCAGCCGGGCGAGCATGGGCGGGACCATCTCGGCGCCGACGTGCTCGTGCTGATAGAACGTGTTGCCCCGGCCGTCGGGCCGCGGCGCGGCCGTCCGGGGCTTGCCGACGTCGTGCAAAAGCGCCGCGAGGCGCAGCGCGACGTCGCCCGGCGGCGCGGCGTCCAGCGTCGCGAGATTGTGGCGGTACACGTCGTAGGCGTGCCAATCGTTCTGATCGACGTCGAGCCCTTCGAGCAGCTCCGGCCAAACGTGCGCCAGCACCCCGGTGACCCGCAGGAGCTCGAGCCCGGTCGAGGGCGTACGCGCCCCCAGCAGCTTGGCGATCTCCTCGCCGACGCGCTCGGGCGACACGGTCGCGACGAGCCCGGCGGCCGCCCGCATCCCCGCGGCCGTCCGCTCCGACACCGCGTACCCGAATCGCGCGGAAAATTGGGCCGCCCGGAGCAAGCGGAGCGGGTCTTCTTCGAACGTGGCCTCATCGACGATGTCGATTCGGCCCGCGCGAATGTCCGCAACACCGCCGTATGGGTCCACGATCGCGTCGTCCGCCAGCCGGCGCGCGATCATGTTCATGCGGAAATCGCGGCGGCGCAGATCGTCCTCGAGGGAAACGTCCGGCCCCGCCTCGACCGTGAAGTCCTTGTGCCCGACCCCCGTAGAACGCTCGCGGCGCGGGAGCGCGATGTCGGCCTCACCCGCCGCGTGGCGGAACTTCAGCACCGCGAACGACGCGCCGACGACGTCGACGCGGCCGACCGCACGCAGGGCGGCGAGCAGCTCCGTCTGCGCCAGGCCGGTGACGACGTAGTCGAGATCCTTTGGCGGCCGCTCGATGCCGTCCACACGCGCGCGGAACTCGTCGCGAACGCGCCCGCCGACCGCGTGGACCTGAGCGGGAGCGAGGGCCGCGACCAAGACGTCGTCTAGGGGATGGCGCACGGGCACTCTATTCTCGATCAATGGGCACGGCGCGCCTCTCGACCCTGCCACGCGAACCTGACGAGAATGTTCCACGGTGAACATTCCTCTGTACGGCAAAGCAATGTTCACCGTGGAACATTGCTAGCCGCAGAGCGGGCGCTTGGCCGGGATGCCGTTCTTGCGGGGGAAGCGCGGTCCCGTCGGCGTGCGCTTTTTGAGGACGAGGAGGCGGCGCTCGCCGCCCAGCGACCGCTCCTCCACCAGCTCGGCGCCCAGCACCAGAGCTGCGTCGCTCACGGCATTCCGTTCGGGCGCGGCCAGCGTTCCGCGCTGGAGCAACGCTCGGCCGCCTGGGGCGAGGAACGGCACGGTAAGCTCGGCGACCGCCGGCGCGCTGGCTACCGCGCGTGCCGTCGCCGTTCCGAAGCGCTCGCGAAATGCGGGATCCCGGGCGGCGTCCTCGGCGCGCGCCGCAACGGCTTCGCCTTCGAGCCCCAACGCGACGAGCGCGCTGGCGAGAAAGGTCGCGCGCTTCTTGATCGGCTCCAGCAGCGTCACGCGCACGCCCGTGGCCAGCGCCAAGGGGATCCCGGGCACGCCGTTGCCCGATCCGACGTCGATCAGCGGGCCCGCGACGTCGCCCGCGAGCGTGAGCGCGTCGGCGATGTGCGCGGCGAACGCCGTCCCGTCTTTGGCGCCCGTCAGGTTCAGCCGGCGATTTGCGGCGAGGACGAGCGCCGCGTACACGGCCAGGCGTTCCGCGAGGCCCGGCTCGACGCCGCCCGCGCGCAGCGCCGCGAGCGCAGCCGCGTCGGGCAGCGGCGTCATGCGAGGACGGCGGCGCCGGCGGTCAAGCGGTGGACGTGCACGCTCACGAGGGCGACGTCCGACGGCGTGATGCCCGGAATCCGCGCGGCCGCGCCGAGGGTGCGCGGCCGAACACGGTCGAGCCGCTCGCGCGCCTCGCGCGAGAGCGCGTGAATCGCAGCGTAATTCAGGTCGGCGGGAAGCGTCACCGCTTCGTCACGCGCGGCTCGGTCGATCGCCAATTGCTGCCGCCGGACGTAGCCGTCCATCTTCAGTTCGATCTCCACCCGTGCGGCGATCTGCGGATCAGTGCCCGCCGGAAACCGCTCGAACACGTCCTCAACGGTCACATCCGGCCGCCGTAGCGCGTCCGCAAGCGTCGCACCTGGCAGAAGGGTTATCCTGCCAATACGAGCTTGCCCTACCTTCAACCCCTCCGCGTGCTGTTTTGCCGACGCGAGCGCGGCGCGCCGCGCCGCGAATCGCTCCCACGTCTCGTCGTCGACGAGGCCCAGCGCGCGGCCGACGGGGGTGAGACGCAGATCGGCATTGTCGTGGCGCAGCACGACGCGGTGCTCCGCGCGCGAGGTCAGCATCCGGTACGGTTCGTCGACGCCGCGCGTGACGAGGTCGTCGATCAGGACGCCGATGTACGACGTCTCACGGCCGAGCCGCAGCGGGGCGTTCCCACGCGCGCGGCGCGCCGCGTTGATTCCCGCGATCAGTCCTTGCGCAGCGGCTTCTTCGTAGCCGCTCGTGCCGTTGAGCTGCCCGCAGTGAAACAAGCCCGCGACACGGCGCGTCTCGAGGCTCGAATCAAGCTCCGTCGGCGCGACGAAATCGTATTCGACGGCGTAACCGGCGCGCAGCATGACGACGGAATCAAAGCCCGGCAGCGTGCGCAGCATCGCAAGCTGAACGTCCGCGGGCAACGACGTCGAGAAGCCGCCGACGTAGTACGTCGGCTCGTCCCAGCCTTCGGGCTCGACGAAGATCTGATGCGTCGGGTTGTGTGCGAACTTGACGACCTTGTCTTCGATCGACGGACAATAGCGCGGTCCGATGCCGCGAATGAGATCGAGGCCGTACAACGGCGAACGGTGCAGGTTCTCGCGCACGAGCGCGTGGGTGCGCTCGTTGGTGTCGACGATCCAGCACGGCAACTGCGGCCCGGCGAACGCGCGCGCGCTCGCGAACGAGAACGGCAGCGGAATCGGGCTCGGTGCCTGCACGGCCATCGCGGACAGGTCGAGCGACGCGCGGTCGACGCGCGGCGGCGTGCCGGTTTTCAAGCGGGCTAAGGGAAATCCGAGCCGCGCGAGCGTGGCGCTCAGCCCGAGCGCCGGCGCTTCACCGAACCGGCCTTCGGCGCGTACCTCGTCGCCGCGAAAGGTCTTGCCGCCCAGAAACGTACCGGTCGCGAGCACGACGTTCGGCGCACGCAGCGTGCGCCCGTCGGCAAGCGCGACGCCGCGTACCGCGCCGGCCGTGACGACGAGATCCTCGGCCATTCCGCGCACGACGGTGAGATTCGGTTGCGCGGCGATGGTGGCGCTCGCGACGCGAACGTAGCCGGGTTTGTCCGCGAGCGCGCGCAACGCGCGCACCGACGGCCCTTTGGACTCGTTGAGAAAACGCGCGTGCAGCGACACGCGATCGGTAACGCGCGCCATCGCGCCGCCGAGCGCGTCGATCTCGCGCACCAGCTGCCCTTTCGCGCTGCCGCCGATCGACGGGTTGCAGGCGAGCGTGCAGATGCGATCCGGATCGCCGGTCACGAGAAGCGTTTCGGCGCCGAGGCGCGCGGCCGCGAGCGCGGCTTCGAAGCCGGCGTGGCCGCCCCCGACAACGATCACGGCGGCGTCGTCGCCGCGTGCGTCAATGGTGTTCACGGTGCGGTCGACGGCTTCGCCAAGCGCGCGATGTTTGCCGCTAGGGCGACCCGCCCGGTCGGCCGGCACCCTCATACAGCGCGTCCATTTCCGCGCTGAGCTCGGCGAAACGCGCACGCTCGGCGGCCTCGTGTTCGACCTTCTCCGCGGGCGACCGATCGCGTTTTCCGGCGCGAACCTTGAAGCGCAGATATCCAACCTGCTGGTACGGGGGCAGCACGTCGGCGCGAATCTCGAAGCCTTCCTTGTGCAAGTTCAGCTTGAGCGCCACTTGCTGAATACCGTGCAGGAGGGCGGTCGTAAGGGCCTCGTCCGCCACGCTCAGGTCCATGAGCGTGTGCTTCTCGTTCTTCGGCGCGATCACGACCCGCGTGCGCCACGTGTGCTCGGGTGAGTCGTAGTCGTCATCGGCCTGGTGGAACGCGACGACCAGATCGTCTTCGTAGACAACCTCGATCCGCTTGCCGCGCAGCTTCTTGCGCAGCGTCTTGTGGCGCACGCGCTTGGGCCAGCGTTCCGGCGCGATCGCGAGAACGTCGGTCAAGCGGACCGGCTCGGTGTCCATGCGCGTCGTATACCCGCCGAGCGGGTATGCCCTGGACGCCTTGAGCTTTCTCACCCACGTCATCTGCGACGACGAGCAGCGCCGCTACGACAAACCCGATCCCGACCACACCTTTCGGGGCCGCCTCGACGGTACGCGTCAGAAGGCCGACGAGGTCGTGTACGAAGACGATCTCGTCTTTGCGTTCCGCCACAACGTCGATCCGAGCACCGAGCACTGGTGGGAAACGCACGTCGTGATCATCCCGAAGCGCTGGATCCCGACGCTGCTCGACATTGGCGTGGGCGACATGCGCGTGTGGACGGCGATGATCGCCGGGATTCAAAAAGTCGCGCTGAAGTTGGGGCTGCACAAGACGGGCTTCATCGTGCGTTCGAGCGTGCTGCCGCCGTACCAGCACACGGAGCACGTCCACATCCACATCCTCGCAGGGGAGCACCGGCATCCGCACACCGACGGGCCGCTCTCCGAGCACCTCACGTAACGCACCGCGCGCGTCGCTGATCGACGTCGCGCGCACGTTCGGAACGATCGCCGTCGTGTCGTTCGGCGGCGGTCAGAAGGCGGCGATCCGGCGTGCGGTCGTGGAGCGCCGCGCATGGCTCGGCGACGACGACTTCATCGAAGCGCTCGCGCTCGCGGAGCTGATGCCCGGCGCGAACCTCGTCAACCTCGCGGTCTTCGTCGGCCACCGGCTGCGCGGCGCGCGCGGCGCCGCGGTCGCGATGCTCGCGGTGTGCCTTCCGCCATTTGCGATCGCGCTCGTCGCCGCGTATGCGTACTTTGCGCGCATCGACGTGCCGCTGGTCGGCGCGGCGCTGCGCGGCTGCGCGGCGGCCGCGGTCGGGTTGACGATCGCGAACGCGATAGAACTGACCGCCGAGCGGCGCGGCGACGGTCCGCTCGGGCTCGCACTGTTGGCGGCCACCGCACTTGCCGTGGGCGTGTTCAAGCTCGGGCTGCTGGCGACGTTCGTCCTGTTCGGCGGCCTAGGAATCTGGCTTGCGACGGCGCGCGCGCGGCGCAGCGCAGCGGACCCGGCATGAAAGATCTGCAGATCATGCGCGTGTTCTTCGTGCTTTCGGTGCTCGGCTTCGGCGGCGGCAAAGGCATCTTTCCGCAGATGCACGCCCAGACCGTCGACGCCTACCACTGGGTGACCGCGGCGCAGTTCACGCAGTTCTACGCGCTCGGCAAGCTGATCCCGGGGCCGACGACGATTGCGGCCGTCTTCATCGGTTACGCCGCCGGCGGCACGCGCGGAGCGGCGCTCGCGGCTTTCGCGATGTTCGTGCCGGCTGCGGTGCTCATGCTCGGCGCGGCGATGCTGTGGCGCCGGTTCCACGACTCACCCTGGCGCGAACGGATCGGCGCCGGATTTGCGCCGGTCGTCGTCGGCCTGACCTGGGCCAGCGTGCTGGCATTCGGGAAGGGGGCGATAAACGGCGTCGCATCGATCGGCATCGTGATCGTCATCGCAGGACTCGCGCTGCGCACGAAACTCGATACGCCGGTGCTGATCGGGCTCGCCGCCGTCGCCGGTATCGTCTTCCTGCGCTGACGCGTGCGGCGGCGCTTAGTGCGTCGTGATCGTCACGTCGCCGACACCGCTGCGCACCTCGATCACCGGCGACGTCACGTTTGCGTTGCCGATCTCGTTGCGCACGTCGCCCACGCCGGCGCGCGCGTCCACGTGAGCGCGCAGCCCGGACGGCACGTGGATGCGCGCGTCGCCCGTCCCCGTGCGCACCTTCAAACGCGCGCCTTTCCAGCCGCCGGCGAGATCGACGGCGATGTCGCCGGTCCCGCTCGTCGCGCCGGCGTCGGTCGCGACGTCGTGCAAGTGAATGTCGCCGGTCCCGGTGTGCGCGTCGATCTCCGCGGTGATGGCGCGCACGTCGAGGTCGCCGACGGCGACACGCGCGGCGAGGACGCTGCGGCGCGGAACCCGCACGACCAGATCCACGGAGATGTGGCCGCGGTCGAAGATCCAGTGCACGAACGACGGCGAGCTTTGTGGGACGTTCACCGTGACGACGGTCTCGCCGCCGCTGCTCGCAACGTCCACGCCGACCTTCGCGGCCGCGGCGTCGGTCGTGGCGCGGACGCGCGCCGTCACGCGCACCGTCGACCCGTCGTCACCGAGGATCTGCACGTCACCGGCAGCGTTGTTGACGCGGACGTGCGTAGCGGCCGGCGTGCTGCGTTCGACGGTGCGCCGGACGGGAGTGGTTTCAGCGCTGGCCGCAGCGGGCGGCAGCACGGCGGCGCAAACGAGAACCAATATGGCGACGGTCGTACGCATGCTCCCAAATACGGCCGACGATGAAGCCGGGTTTCATGCCCCGCGCTCCCGCGCCAAGAGCGCACGCTTGCGTTCGAGCCCCCAGCGGTAGCCCGCAAGCGCCCCGTCCTCGCGCACGGCACGATGGCAGGGTATGGCGACCGCCAGCCGATTCGCTGCGCACGCCGCGCCGACGGCTTGCGCTCCCCTCGGGCTTCCCACTGCGCGCGCGAGGGTTGCATAGCTGACGGGCGCGCCGGGCCGCACCGCGCGCAGCGCGTTCCACACGCGCTGCTGAAAGACCGTGCCGCGTACGTCGAGCGGCAGGGCGCACGGTGCCGCCGGGTCGTCGACCAGTGCGACCACCGCATCGACCGTCGCTCGCAGCGACGAATCGTCGCGGCGCACGTCCGCGTTGGGCATGTGGCCACGCAGCGCGGCGACGACCGCGTCGTCGTCGTCGCCGAGCTCGATCGCGCAGACGCCGCGCTCGGTCGTCGCCACGAGCACGCGCCCGAGCGCGCACGGTGCGATCGCAAAGAGGACGCGCTCGCCGCGGCCCCCGGCTCGATAGCGCGCCGGCGTCATGCCGAGCGGAGCGCTTGCGTACGAGCGGCTCGCGGAACCGTAGCCCGCGTCCTGGACCGCCTTCGTCACGGTCGCGCCGGACGCAAGCCGCGAGCGAAATCGCTCGGCGCGGTGCGCACGAACGTAGGCGCCCGGCGTCACGCCGACCACGCGGCGGAAGATGCGCTGGAAGTGAAACCGGCTCAACCCGATCTCGCGGGCGACCGTCTCCAGCGCAGGCGCTTCGCCGGCGGCGAGCAGTTCGCACGCCCGATGGATCAGCCGCACCCGGTCCGCGTCGGCGGCGACGTCGTCGGGCGCGCAGCGTTTGCACGCGCGAAAGCCGGCGGCCGCGGCGGCCGCCGCATCGCCGAACGCGACGACGTTGCGCCGCGCCGGCGTGCGCGACGGGCAACCCGGACGGCAATAAATGCTCGTCGTGCGCACCGCGTACACGAAGCGGTCGTCGCGTTCGCGCGCCTGCACCGTCGCCCAGCGCGCGTCGTCGATCGGTTCGATCACCAGCTGTTCCATGAACGCAGTGTAGCCCTCACCGCGCGAGGATGCGCCCTGCGAATTGCTCTGACATCCCTCCGAGGCTTTCAACTCCCATGAACCGTCGGTGGGCCTTTTCTATTTTCCGATGCAGAAGCGGGCGAACACGCCGTCGAGGACCGCCTCGGTCGCGGCGGCGCCGGTGATCTCGCCGAGCGCCGCGACCGTCGCGAGCAGCTCCGGCACGATCAGATCGACCGGTTCGCCGGCGGCGAGCGTTGCGCGCGCGTGCGCCAGCGCTTCACGGGCTCGTGCGACCGCATCCGCCTGGCGCGCCGACGCCAAATGCGGCCGGGCGAGATCGACCGTCTCGCCGTGCCAGGCCACGGTCGCGATCGCGCGGCGCACCCCGTCGAGCGTCGCCGCATCGAACGCCGACCCCGACAGCGCGGCGCGTTCCGCGCCGTCTCGCGCATCGAAGCCCGTCGTCCCGAGATCGCGCTTGTTGAACAGCACGACGCGATCGCGTTCGCGCGTTGCGTGCAGCACGTCACGCGCATCGGCATCGAGCGCGCGCGAGCCGTCAATCACCACGAGCGCGACCGCCGCCGCGTCGAGCGCGCGCCGCGCGCGGTCGATTCCGATGCGTTCGATCGCGTCGTCGCTCGCGCGCAGCCCCGCGGTGTCGAGCACGCGCACCGGGACGCCGTCGATCGCGAACGTCTCTTCGATCACGTCGCGCGTCGTGCCGGGGACGTCCGAGACGATCGCGCGCTCTTCGCCGAGCAGCGCGTTGAGCAGCGACGACTTGCCCGCGTTCGGCGGCCCGACGATCGCGAGCGACACGCCTTCGCGCACGAGCCGGCCGCGTTCCCAATCGCGCACCAGCGCGCCGAGCCGTGCGTCGATGCTGCCGACGACGTCGTGCACGCGCTCGCGCGCGGGTTCGGGCACTTCGTCCGGATAGTCGATCGCGCCGGCAAGCTCTTCGAGCACCGCCGACAAGGCCGTGCGCGCCGCGTCGACCGCTTCGCGCAAACCGCCCGCAAGGTTCGCGTTCGCCGCACGCGCCGCGGCGCGCGATTCCGCGTCGATCACGTCGGCTACCGCCTCCGCGGCGCTGAGGTCCAGCTTGCCGTTGAGAAACGCGCGCCGCGTGAACTCGCCCGGCGCCGCCACGCGCGCGCCGGCGTGCAGCAGCGCGCGCAGCGTCTCGCGTGCAACGACCGGGCTGCCGTGCACGTGCAGTTCGACGACGTCTTCACCCGTCACCGTGCGCGGCGCGTCCATCGCGAGCGCGAGCCCGCGGTCGATCACGACGCCATCGACGTCGACGATCTCACCGTACGTCGCGACGCGGTCGCGCAACGCGTCGCGGCTGCGAAAGACGCGCGCGGCGATCGCGCGCGCGTCCGGGCCGCTGCAGCGAACGATCGCGATCGCACCCTTGCCGGGCGGCGTCGCAACCGCCGCAATCGTCTCGTTCGTTCGCTACTCCGAAGCTTTGGGAAACACGACGAGCCGACGCTCGGGCTCGACGCCTTCGGATTCGGTGCGCACGAACGGCGAGTCCGCCAGCGCGAGGTGGACGATCTTGCGTTCGGACGGCAGCATCGGATCCAGCTTGATCGGCGCGTTCTCGCGAACGACGCGTTCGAGCGTCGCGAGCGCGAGCGTCTTGAGCTGGTCGGCGCGGCGCGCGCGATAGCCCTCGGCGTCGATCGTGTAGTAGCGGCGGTTGCTGCGCACGCCGGCATTGATGATGTTGTTGTAGATCAGGTTGAGCGCTTCGAGCGTCTTGCCTTCACGGCCGATCAGCGATGCGAGCCGCGGCCCGCGCACTTCGAAGTACTCGCCTTCGCTGCGCGCGATGTAGACGATCTCGACGTCGTCGAGCCCCATCTTGGCGAGGATCTCCACCAGCAGCGCGCGCGCCGGCTTCGCCTCGTCGGGCTCGACCGACGGTTCGACGTCGGCCATCGGCCGGTCGCGCGGCGGACCCGAGCGCCGCGGCGGCGGACGCCGGTCGCCGCCGCCGCTGGGCGGCCCCGAGCGCACCGGCGGCTTATCGAGCGCGCGCCCGGCGCGACGCCGCTGACCGTGGCCGCGTCGGCGGCCGCCTTCGTATTCTTCCACTTCGTCCTTTTTTCTCTGGTGCGGTCTTAGCGCCGCGCCCGTTTCTTCGGGCGATACGCCCGCTTTCCGTTCGTCGCCGCAGCCTGCCGGCGGGCGTCAATGGCTTTCTGGTCCTTCGGCGGGTCGGGCAGCGGCGGCAACACCAGGGGGGCGGCCTTGTTGGGGCCGATCAGCCCGAAGCGGCGGAACATGTAGTACTGCTGCGCGACGGTGAAGACGTTGGTCGCCAGCCAGTAGATGTACAGCGCGGACGCCCAGCGGTACTTGAACCCGAAGAATGCGATCATCGCGGGCGACATGATCGCCATGATCTTTTGCGTCTGCGCCTGCTGCGGGTCCGTCGACGGCGGGCTGCCGTAGCGCACCGTGAAGTACATCGAGATCACGTAGAGCACCAGCAGAAACACGTCCGGCTCGGCGAGGTTCGTCGCGAAGAACTGCGGCGAGCTCTTGGAGATCGCCGATCCGATCCACAACCAATGCTCGGGCTTGAACTGGTCGATCTGGCCTTGGATCGCCCAATACAGCCCGATGAGGATCGGGAACTGGATCAACATCGGAACGCAGCCGGCGAGCGGGTTGACCTTGTGCTCTTTGTAGAGCGCCATCATCGCCGTGTTCAAGGTCTGCGGGTCGCCCTTGTGCCTGGCCTGGAGCTGCTTGACGAGGGGCTGAACCTTCTGCATCTCCGCCATCGAGCGGAACTGGATGGCCGTCAGCGGCCACATCACGATGCGCACGACGAGCGCCAGCGCGATGAGCGCCCAGCCGTACGACGGGATGACGTGATGGATGAAGGTCAGGACCATGCCCAGCGCGTGGACGATCGGGTCGAAGAAGACGTTGGCGGCGAGGAACACGAGCGTTCAGGTGGCCTTTCGAAAGGGGACCGGGTCGTAGCCGCCCGGATGCCAGGGTCCGCACCGGGCGAGCCGGCGCACGGCCAGCGTACTGCCGCGCAAGATACCGTGTTTCTCGATCGCCTCCGCGGCGTACTCCGAACAGGTCGGCGCGAAGCGGCAGGCGGGCGGGAGAACCGGTGAGATGAAACGCTTGTAGAGTCGTAAGGCGCCGATCGCCGCCGCGCGGACGATCACGAGGCCGCCGGGACGACGCGGGCGACTTCGTCGGCGAGCGCCGGGTAGGGGAGCTCGCCGGCGCCGGGCCGGGCGATGAACACGATGTCGCGCCACGGCGGCGCGTCGATCAAGGAGAGATCGAGGATGGCTTTGATCCTGCGCCGCAGGCGGTTGCGGACGACGGCCCCGCCGATCGACCCGCTGATCGTGATCCCGACCCGCGTGCGCCGGCGCCCGTCGGCGATGAAACAGGTCAGGTAGGTTCCGGCGCATCGCCGCCCCCGCCGCGTGACGCGGGCGAAATCGCCGCGCCGGCGGAGCGGTTCGTACGCCCGCACGACCTAAACCGACAGGCGGTGGCGGCCCTTCTTGCGGCGGGCCGCAAGGACGCGACGGCCGTTCTTCGTTGACATGCGTTCGAGGAAGCCGTGGACGCGTTTACGGCGCCGATTGTGCGGCTGATAGGTCCGCTTCACGAGCGAGTTCTCCTGACTGGCGGGAGCGGCAAAGCGCGCCCTCTGGTGCGACAAGACAGTATACGGGCCCACCGCCCCGAGCGTCAAGGAAAACCGCAAATCCGAGAATCGTTCCTGATTTGTCCACAGCGGTGGATGGACTTGTGGATGGCGGGGTAGCACGATGGGCCGCCGAGCCCCGTCCGGAGCGGGTTCCTGCCGCGATTCGTGTTGGCGGCAAAGTCGTGGATAGGTTCATCCGGCCTCGTCGAAACGCGAGCGAACGCCCTGTGGAAAAGTGCATAATCCGGAGGACAACACCGCAGGAAGCCACCCCCGCCGGGCCAATCCCCAACGCTCATTCTCCCTCGGCGCGTACTCTGCTCGCCGGGCCGGACCATGCGGCAGGTACAAACGGCAATGCACTCATCCAGCACGACGGCGACGGCTCCGCAGGACCTCTGGACCGCGGCGCTCGAGCGGCTCGAACCGCGCTATAACAAACCGGTGTTCGAGATGTGGCTCAAGCCGATGCGGCTGGTCGAGCTGACCCCATCCGAGATCGTGCTCGCGGTGCAGACCACGTTCGCCCGCGACTGGGTGGAGAACCGGCTCAAGTCCGACATCACCGCAGTGCTGCACGACCTGCTCGGCGCGGAGATCGCGCTGCGCGTCGTGGTGGATCCCGGCACGGGAACGCAAACCCCCGAGACCGCGGTCGCGCCCGCCGCGCGGCCGGTCACGACCGACGACCTGCGCGCCGGAAACCTCAACGCGCGCTACACGTTCGACGACTTCGTCATCGGCAATTCCAACCGGTTCGCGCACGCGGCCGCCCAAGCGGTGGCCGAGGCGCCGGCGATGGCCTACAACCCGCTGTTCCTGTACGGCGGCGTGGGGCTGGGCAAGACGCATCTGATGCACGCGATCGGTCACCGCGTGCTCGAGCGCAACCCGAACGCGAACATCGTGTACGTGTCGTCGGAGAAGTTCACCAACGAATTCATCATCGCGATCAAAAACAATCAGAACGTCGAGTTTCGCAACCGCTACCGCCACGTCGACGTGCTGCTGATCGACGACATTCAGTTTCTCGAAGGCAAAGAGCAAACTCAGGAAGAGTTCTTCCACACGTTCAACTCGCTGCACGAAGCGCAGAAGCAGCTCGTGATCTCGAGCGACCGTCCGCCCAAAGAGATCCTGACGCTGGAGAACCGCTTGCGCTCGCGCTTCGAGTGGGGACTGCTCACCGATATCCAACCGCCCGATTTCGAGACGCGCGAAGCGATCTTGCGCAAGAAAGCCGAGACGGAGAAGGTCCCCGTCCCCGACGACGTGCTCGCGTTCATCGCGAAGGTGATTCCGTCGAACATCCGCGAGCTCGAAGGTTCGCTGATTCGCGTCGTGGCGTTCGCATCGCTGACGAAAGCGCAGATCTCCGTCGAGCTCGCGGCCGAGGTTCTCAAGAACGCCGTCGCGCAAGCGCCGATGCACCGCGTGACGATCGGCGGCATCAAAGACCGCGTCTCCAAGCACTACGGCATCTCGATCAAGGAGATGGAGGCCCAGCGCCGCGACCAGCGCGTGACCCTGCCGCGCCAAATCGCGATGTACATCTCGTGGCAGCTCACGGGCGCATCGCTGCCGCAGATCGCGCGTGAGTTCGGCAAGAAAGATCACACGACGGCGATGTACGCCCGCGACAAGATCGCGGACATGATGGACGCGGACGAAGCGTTCCGCAACAAGATCCGCTCGATCGTCGCGCAAATCCAGAGCGAGTAACCGCCGCAGTACGACTTAAGTCGTCTCGGATAGCGGTAAACCGTACAGGGTACGACTTGTCTCGCATGTTCGATGTGATACCATAGCATTCGAAGGGCCGGTGCATGAAGTCGCCGGCCTCATGCATGCACCACGGAGGCCTCTCTCATCCCTATGCGTTTTCGTCGTACGGGCAGGCTACTAGCCGGGCCCATTTTTCTTGCGTTTGCCGCACTCGCGGCGTGTAACGGCGGGTCCTCGACCCCACCGGCATTTTCATCCGGCACGGCAACGCCCACGGCTCCGGCCGCGGTCGCGACGCTCGCTCCGGCAACCGCGGCGACCAGCGTTCCGCTGGCGTCGGGAAGCGCGCCGCCGCAAGCGGTGACGATCCCGCCCGCCGCCGGACTGTCCGGTTCGTTGACGCTGCCGGCGACGACGTTGCCCGCCAACGACTCGCTCACGATCACGACGACGACGACGATTCCGTCAGGTGTCGCGCCGCTCACCGCCGGGCGCAGCGTTCGCTCGACGTCGAGTGGCCTCGAGGTCCTCTACTATCAAGGTCTCCAGTTCACGCAAACCACCACGTTTCCGGCGTTTCCGGCATTCGTGATCTCCCTTCCGTCGGGCTATGACCCGTCGATGGGCGTGTTCGGCCTGGCATTCTACGACGGCAACGGCTGGACGTATCCGCTCGGGTCCGCGGGCGTGCCGAACGGGCAGACGCTCAGCTTCAGTGCCGCGTCCGGCCCGGTGACGTACCAGGCGAACCGTTCGTATTATTTCGCGCTCTACTACTCGCCGACGCCGCCCGCGCCGACTCCGTCGCCGACGCCGACTCCGGCACCGACCGCGACGCCGGTACCGACCGCAACGCCCGCGCCGACGACAACGCCGGTGCCGACCGCGACGCCCGCACCGACGGCAACACCGACGCCGACGCCCACTCCGACGCCCGTGCCGACACCCGGTCCGCTGACCGCGTCACCCAACGTGCTCAGCTTCCTGGGCACCGGCGCATCGCTCGCGCAGACCGTCACCGTCAGCAGCACGTTCTACACCGGTGCGTTCAGCGCGTCGGCTTGTACGAACGCGCAGTCGACGACCGTCGCCACCGTCGGTCCGGTCGGAACGAACGGCACGTTCAGCGTGACCCCGCAAGCCGTGGGCGCGTGCACGATCGACGTCAGCGACGCTGCGAACCGGCACACGTCGGTCAGCGTCACGGTCGCCACTTCCAGCCTCAACGTCCAATCGAGAAAGCACTAGCATGACCCGGCACATCACTCGCGCGCTCGCGGTCACCGCGCTCGCCGCGCTCGCCGCCTGCTCAGGCGGCGGCGGATCGACCCTGCCGGCGGCATCGCCGGGCGTTCTTACGCCGGCCGCAAGCACCAACGCGACGCTGACGTTCACGCGGCTCGCTCCGCAGTCGGCGACCTCGGCGCACAGCCGTCGTCCGAACGAGTTCTCGTTCGGTTCGAACTCTCTGGTCGTCGATGCGACCAACGCGAACTCGCCGGCGTACCACGCCGTGTTCGACATCAGCGGCGCCGTCATCAACGGCGTGAACTGCAACGCCGACGCTTCCGGGATCTATCAGATCTGCTCCACGCAGGTGCTGCTCCCGATCGGCGCCGACACCGTGACCGTCTCCACGAACGGCGCGCGCGACGGTTCGGGCGCGACGCTGGGCTCGGCGACGATTCAAACGACCGTCAAGGACCAGCAGGACAATCAAATCTCGGTCACGCTCGACGGCGTCGTCAAGAAGATCGCGCTGTTCGTCTCGGATCCGAACCCGGCGACGGGAACGTCCGTCAACCTCCCGTTGACGGTGCAGCTCTACGACGCGACGGGAACCGTCATGATCGCGCCGCAGAACTACACGCAACCGGTCGTCATCACGGATCCGGACACGGGGCCGTCGACGGCGCTGTACACACAGGCGTCACAGAACTCGACGCAGCGGTTCAACGGCACCTCGGTCAGCGCGACGCCGTCTGCGAAGGCGAAGACGATCTCGGTCCCCGACCGCTACACGCAGCCGTTCTTCTCGTACGACGGCACGACGTCGGCCGCGGTGACGCTCACCGCGACATTCGGCGCGCTCACCGCGACCGCAACCGTCACACCGTCGGCTCCGGCCGCCCGCACGGCCGGCGCGAACCCGCACACCTACACGCTTGCGTCCACCGTGCCGCGTCCGTTCGATCCGATCTTCGACGGCGCGGGCAATCTCTGGACGACGGTTTCGGGCGGCGCGATCGCGCAGCTCGATCCGACGACGCGCCAGGTCACCGCGACCTATGC
The DNA here is from genome assembly GCA_034666305.1 of Vulcanimicrobiota bacterium. GTDB lineage: Bacteria > Vulcanimicrobiota > Vulcanimicrobiia > Vulcanimicrobiales > Vulcanimicrobiaceae > Vulcanimicrobium. Next base: position 1,393 of record JAXDMA010000171.1, on the reverse strand, counting down.
GATTCCGGGCGGCGGCCGCTCGTTCCGCAGCGTCATCCTCGGTGCGGACGGTGCGATCTACGGCAACTCGGGGACGATCAGCAACGGTGCGACGACAGCACCGTGGTACGTCACCAAATTCAACCCGGTCACGCACGCATTCACGGACTACCCGGCGGGCGACCAGGTGCTGCACCTGGTCAAGACGCCGAGCGGCCTGTGGGGCGCGGAGCGCAACATCTCCAAGCTCTGGCAGCTGCCCTTCACCGGAACCACGGCAGGAACGGCTCCGAACGAGTTCAGCGTCGCGGCGCCGCCGGTTCCCGATCCTACTCCGATCCTCGCGTCGCTGCCGACGCGCGTCTTTCCGAGCGCTGACGGCAACCTGTGGGTCGTCAAGACGTCGTTCGCGACGGTCAACGGTGCGTGGCTTGCGAAGTACTCCACGACGGGCACGCTCATCAGCGAAGGGCGAGTCAACCCCGCGAAACCCGCCGCCATCCTCGACGCGCAAGCGATCGATTCCACCGGCGGCATCTGGTTCGTCGACGTGACCAGCGCGAACGAGTTCGAACGCTACGACACGACAACGTCAACCGTCAAGACGTTTGCGGTGCCGCGCCTCTACGGCTCGGATGCGCGTTCGTCGCTCACGACGTACGTCACGGTCGATTCCGGCGACAACCTGTGGTTCGTCAACAGCCTCGACAACCGCTTGGGGCGCATCGATCACGCGACCGGGCGAGTCGACCTCATCGGCGGAACGCCGGGAGGCAACTTCAACGGCATCATGATCTCGGGTACGACGCTGGCGATGGTCGGCTACACCTCGAGCTCGCCGTTCGTGTTCACGATGAACACGTAGAGCAACTCGAACACGATTCGAACCAAGGGCGAGACGGCACCCGGCCGTCTCGCCTTTTTTTCGGAAAAGGCGGCCCCTGCCGCTTTCCACCGCGTCCATCCCCGGCCGGGGCACAGGGCCGGTGCAGCACCGTGGAAAAACGGGATGCGCGCGCATATCCGGGATTGCGTGGATAGGGAGCCTCTCCCGTCCACAACCCGAATCGGGCGCCAAGCCACGGCTCGCGCGGCGTTCGGCGGTTCTCCCCGTTGTTCACCGCCTTACTGCTGGTACGGCGATCTTTCTTTATACTAAAGACCCGGCCACGGACGGTTCTGGAACGGTGGATCAGTGAAGTTCACGTGTAGTACCAAGGACATCGCATCGGCGGTCGGCGCCGCGAGCAAGGTCGTCAACGCACACACCACGGTGCCGATCCTTTCGAACGTCCTGCTCACCGCCGACGACGGCGCGATCCGCGTCCGGGCCACCGATCTCGAGCTGACGCTGGAGCAATCGTTCCCGGCCGAGGTCGGCGAGTCCGGCGCGGTGACGGTGCCGGCGCGGCTG
>JAXDMA010000170.1:0-3982 GCA_034666305.1 Vulcanimicrobiota bacterium | reverse complement strand
GCGAGCAGGCCGGCGAACCACGGCGGCACGGCGTGCTGCTCCGCGCCGCCAAGCGCGGCGGCAAACGCCGTCATCGCAATCGCCGACGGCGCCGTGAACCCGAGCCAGGCGAGGAACGCGCCCAGCGGGCCGCCTCTTGTGAGCCCGACCAGCATCCCTACCTGGCTCGAGGTGGGTCCCGGGAGCACCGAGCAAAAGGCGACGATTCGTGCGTAGCTCGCCTCGTCCAGCCAATGCCGCTCGTGCACGAAGGTGCGGCGGAAATAGGCGTAGTGAGCAATGGGACCGCCGAACGACGTGCACCCCAGCCGGAGGAACGTCGTGAATACCTCGCGCACGACGCCCACCTTACTACCGGAGGAACCCGACCTCATGCACCTGGGCGATCTGACGGTCTATTCCGACGGCCGGTTCTCGCGCTACGACGACGCGAAGATCGGCCTGCTCACGCACGGCTTGCAGTACGGGACCGGGTGCTTCGAAGGCGTGCGCGGCTTCTGGAACGCGCGCGAGGAAGAGCTGTTTCTGCTCAAGCTGGCCGACCACTACGACCGCCTCGCGCAGTCGGCGCGCATCTTGATGATCACGTTGCCGCACTCGACGCGTGAGCTGTGCGATCTCACCGTCGAGATCTGCGCGCGAAACGACTTCCGCACCGACGTGTACGTGCGGCCGTTCGCCTACAAGGCCAACGAAGACGTGGGCGTGCGCCTGCATGACGTGAAGGACGCGTTCGCGATGGTCGCGATCCCGTTCGAGCGCTACTTCGACAGCGATCGCGGGCTGCGCGTCGGCGTGAGCTCGTGGCGCCGCATCGACGATACGATGGCGCCCGCGCGCGGGAAGATCACCGGCATCTACGTCAACAGCGCGCTCGCCAAGAGCGAAGCCGTGATGAACGGTTTCGACGAGGCGATCATGCTGTCGGCCGAAGGCCACGTGTGCGAAGGATCGGCCGAGAACGTGTTCATGGTGCGGCGCGGCGTGCTGTACACGCCGGACCCGTCGCAGAACATCCTCGAGGGCGTCACGCGCCGCGCGATCATGACGCTGGCCAAAGACGAGCTCGGGCTCGACGTCGTCGAGCGCCCAATCGATCGCAGCGAGCTCGTGGTCGCGGAAGAGCTGTTCATTACGGGCAGCGCCGCGGGCGTGCAGTGGATCGAGTCGATCGACCATCGCCCCGTCGGCGACGGCAAGCGCGGCCCGATCGCGGCCGCGCTGATCGACGCGTACGACCGCGCGATCCACGGCGCGATCCCGAAATACGACGACTGGCTGACGCGCACGTACGCGGGCCGCGTGAAGGCGGCCAGTTAGCGGCGGCTGCGGATCAGGGCGTCGGCGTCGGCGCGGGAACGGCGACCGGTGCGGGGACGTTTTGCGGCGTCCACATCTGCTGGTCGGCCGTCAGCGGGGCGGCGTCCGTTGGTGCTCCGACCGACGGTTCGGCGTCGGGGTTGAAATCGTTGATGCCGCGCCACGTCGCGAATTTGCCGAGCGCGTCGTAGGCGAGACGCGATACGCCGCGGATGAAGCGGCGGCCCGACGACAGCGTGCGCAAATCGGTGGTCATCACCGCGATGACGTACGGATCCGAGCCCTCGAAGACGATGCCGACGTCGTTGAGCGTGTCGTGCAGCGTCCCGGTCTTGTGCGCGATGTCCGTTCCTTCGGGCAACGGCTCGGGCAGCAAGCTGTTGTGCTGCTGGCCGCGCAGGATCGTGAGCATCTCGCCGGACGACCATTCGTCGATCAGCTGCTTGCGCGCCATCTTGCGCAGCAGGTGTGCCATGTCGGCGGGGCTCGAGCGCAGGGCCCAGCGGATGTGGGGGCCTTCGGAGCGGATGAAGTCGGTCAGCCGCGTGTGCGTGAGGCCGAGCTCCTCCATCTCCTGGTTGATGTGCGTTCGCCCGACGAGCCGGATCAGCATGTTGGTCGCGGTGTTGTCGCTGACGTCGATCATGAGCTCGAGCAGCCGCGACACGGGATAGCTCGTACCGACGCGGCCGCGGTAGAGATCGCCCGAGCCCGAGTCCTTGTCCGACCGCCGCAGCTTCACGCGCGTATAGAGGGCGAACTTTCCGGTGCCGAGCTGGCGGAACACCTCGACCATCACGGGGATCTTGATCGTCGACGCGGCCGGCATCTCGGCGCCCGCGTTGTAGCCAGTCGTCACCCCCGTGAGCACGTCCTGGACGGCGATTCCGACGTGGCCCGGCGCGCGCATCGAGAGCGCCGAGAGCTGTGTCTGGAACACCGCGAGCGGGCCGGGCACGTTCGTAGCGCCCGCGGGTGAACCGACGGCGAACGAGACGGCTAGACTGACGACGCTGGCAACGAGTCGTCGAGGTACCCGCATTGTCTTCCTATTGTCGGTAAGCTGCGACGAAAGTCAAGTTGCGTTTGGATAACGTTACGGACGAACGTACGGGATGCCGTCGGCGGCCGGCGCGCGGACGCGGCCCGCGAAGCCCGCGAGGGCGACCAGCGCGGCCAGATACGGCAGCGCCTGCATCAGCTCGCTCGGGACGCCCGCGCGCTGGAGCGTGTATTGCAGCGCCGCGAAGAAGCCGAAGAACAGCGCCGCTCCGGTTGCTCCCAGCGGCGTCCAGCGCCCGAAGATCACCGCTGCGAGCGCGATGAAGCCGCGCCCGGCCGTCATGCCGTCGGAATACAGATCGAGCTCGGCGAGCGAAAGATAGACGCCGCCCAGCGAGGCGATCGCGCCGCCGATCACAACCGCGCGAAAGCGCGTCCGCAGCGCGTCGATGCCTGCCGACTCCGCTGCGCCGGGATCTTCGCCGCACGCGCGCACGCGCAAACCCCACGGTGTGCGCGTCAGCACGAATTGCAGCGCGGCCGCGGCGACGAACGCAAGTACGATGAACACGACCTCGCCGGTGTGCCCGAACGCGGGCACTTCGTGCGACGCACCGGGCTGGTGATATACGAGCACGAGCCCGAATGCGGCGCCCGCGAGCGCTGCGATGTTCAAGCCGGTGCCCGCCACGATCTGATCGACGCCCAGGCGCGTCGCGGCGTACGCGAGGATCGCGGCCAGCAGCATGCCGGCGAGAACGCCCGCCAGCGCGCCCAGCAGCGGGCTCCCGGTCGCGCCGCTCACGACCACGGACGTGAACGCGCCGGCGATCAGAATCCCCTCGAGCCCGATGTTCACGACGCCCGCACGTTCGCTCAGCACGCCGCCCAGCGCGGCATAGATCAGCGGTGTTGCCTTGACGAGCGTCAGTCCCAGGATCGCGAGGACCGCGGCGAGCGTGGCGTTCACGTGGACCTCCGGTTCGCGACGACGCGCCGTCCCGCGAGCGCGATGATCACCAAGCCGGTGACGAGCGTGACGACCTCGCGCGGTACGCCCGCTTCGGCTTGCATCGAGATCCCGCCGCTCTGCAGCATGCCGAACGCGATCGACGCGACGATGATCCAGCGCGGATCGAGGTTGCCGACCAGCGCGACCGCGATCGCGATGAAGCCGTAGCCCGGCGATAGCCCGGTGTTGAAGCGGTGCAGGCCGCCCGACACGATCATCGCGCCGCCCAGGCCGGCCAGCGCGCCCGACAGCGCCATCGCGACGAACGCCATGCGCCCCAAGTCGATGCCCGCGCGCTTCGCGGCTTCGGGCGCATCGCCCGCGGCGCGCAGCTCGTAACCGAACGTCGTGCGGAAGAGCACGCGCCACAGCACGAACGCCAGCACGATCGCGACAACAAACGGGGTCAGCAGAAACGCGAGCGTGAAATGCGGATCGGCGGCGAGCGCGATCAGATCGGGGATCTGCGCGGCCTTCGGAAGCGCGGCCGTCTCCGACGCGCCGCCGCCGCCTTGCTGCAACGGCCCCGTGACGAGATACGTCGTAAGTAAAACCGCAATGACGTTGAGCATCAGCGTCGCGATCACTTCGTTCGCGCCGAAGCGCGCGCGCAAGAAGCCGGGGATCGCGCCCCACACGCCGCCGGCG
>JAXDMA010000169.1:0-3082 GCA_034666305.1 Vulcanimicrobiota bacterium | reverse complement strand
GTCGGTACTCGAGCGGGAGCGAAAGATTCGACCGACGATTTTCGTCGGCGTAGACAACGGCACGTCGACTGAGAATCCCCACGATGAGGCGCGGTCGAACGAATACTTGCCGTATCCTGATCTGCCGACTACGACGTTGATGAATCCGCACGGCAAGCTATTTCCGAAATTCTTGTTCGAGGACGTCATGCCGCTGGTCCGCGCGCGGTATCGCGTATCCGACGAGCCGATCGGCCTCGGGGGGTTCTCCTATGGCGCGCTCGCTGCTCTGTGGGCGGCGATGAGCCGCCCCGGCGAGATTTCCCGCCTTCTGCTCGAAAGCGGACCACTCCAGATCTCCCATGACCGCCTCATCAGAGATGCGCATGCGGTCGAGCGATGGCCGCGGACCGTCGACATCGGCGTCGGAACCGCGGAAACGGGCGACGCCGCATTCGACCAGCACGGCGTCGTGCTCAGCGCTGAGCTGGCCCGCATCATCCGCGCGCGAGGATCGCGCGTAAGGCTCGTCGTTGACCAGGACGCACAGCACGACCCGGCTGCGTGGGCGGCGCGGCTTCCCAGCGCCTTGCGGTTCTTAGCCACACCCTAAGCCGAAGATTCGTCGGCTTGCTCGTCCGGGCGGATCCGCATCCAAAACTCATCGAAGTCTCACGCGGCGGCGTACGCGAGTCATGACAATTCCAAGAAACGGGCGGTACCGTGAACATCATGCTCGTCCTTGACGCGGTTGCGCGGGTCATGGCTCCCTGGCACCATCTGTTCTCGCACTCGAGACCCGTCGAGATGGCGACTGTCGGCACGCATGTGCTTTCGATGCTCGTGGCCGGCGGGCTCGCGATCGCGCACGATCGCGGCACGCTGCGCGCGTCGCGATTTTCCGACCTCATCCGCGGGCATCACCTCAACGAACTCAAGGCTGTCCACCGACCGGTCGTCATCGCGCTGGGGATTTGCATGGCGAGCGGGCTCGCATTGTTCGGCAGCGACGTCGCTACGTACGCGGTGTCGCCGACGTTTTGGATCAAGCTCGGGCTTATCGCGCTGCTCCTCGCCAACGCGCTCGTCATGCAATCCGGCGAACGCACGCTGAGCTTCGCGGGAGGCGGCGGCGCCGCGAGCGCCGCGTGGACGCGCATTCGAACGAGCTCGATCGTCAGCGTCGCGCTCTGGGCAACCATCGTGCTCGTCAGCATCGTGCTCTCGCTGGAGAAATGACCGTGTCGAAAAACGAATCCTGCGCCGCGACCTGCGCGCTAGCGCGCGGGCGCTTTCTGCGCTCCGCCGGGATGGCCGCGCTCGCGTCGATCGGCGGCGTCGCGCTGCTCGCCGACCCTGCGTTCGCGCAGTCGATGGGATCCGTCGCCCCGTCGCAGTCGCGCGGGCGGTTGCTCACGTATGCGGTTCCCGCCAAGGAAGGTGCGCTGATCGACGCCGCCAACGGCGTGATCCTCGCGCGCGTGAAGAACGCGGTGTACGCAATGTCCATCGCGTGTCCGCACCGTTCCCTGACGACGCTGGAATGGATGCCGGACGAACACGCGTTCCACTGTCCGAAGCACGACGCGCACTTTCAACCCGACGGCGAGCTGATCGACGGCCGCCCCGACCGCGGCATGGACCGCTTCGCGGTTCGCCGCTCGGGCCGCAACGTCGTTGTAGACACCGCGTCACTGCTGCAGCAAGACGCCGACCACACGGCTTGGAACGGCGCCGCGGTGACCGCCGGCTAAAGCGGCTTATTCAAGATACCGCGCTCCCGCGCAGCAGCCGCTGCGCATTCTCGCCGCGCATCGCGTCGCGCGCCGCGTCGTCGAACGCATCGCACGCGAGCACCGTCGCACCCGGCGGTTCTTCTTGCATCAGGAACGGGTAGTCGCTGCCCACGACGAGCCGGTCCGTTCCGGCGCGCTCGGCGAGCATGCGCAGGTTTTCCGCGTCGAACGTCAGCGTGTCGTACCACAGCGCGCGCGCCATCTCGGAGGGGCGACGCGTCCCGATCGCACGCACGTCGGCGTATGCCGACCACACCGCATCGAGCCGCGGCAGCAGCCATGCCAGCGTGCCGCCGCCGTGCGCGAACACGAAACGCACGCGCGGCCGGCGAGCGATCACGCCCGTCATGATCAGCGACGCCGCGCACAGGCCCGTCTCCGACGGATAGCCCGCGGCGAACGCAAGCCGCCCGGCGCGCAGGCGTTCGAACCCCGGCGCATTCTCCGGGTGCACGAACACGAGCGCGCCCAACGCGTCGCAGCGCTCCCAGAATGCGTCGAACGCGGGGTCGGCGAGATCGCGTCCACCTGCATGCGTACCGATTTCGATCCCCGCGAGCCCGAGTTCGCCGACGACGCGTTCGAGCTCCGCGCACGCGGCGTCCGGATCTTGCAGCGGGACGGCGCCGAGGCCGGCGAACCGGTCGGGCCGCGCGCGCACCACCTCCGCGATCGCGTCGTTGTGCAAGCGCGCGAACCGCGTCGTGACGGCCGCGTCGAACTCGTATGCGAAGGTCGCCGGCAGCGGGCTCAGCACTTGGAGGTCGATCCCGGCCGCGTCCATGTCGCCGATTCGTCGCGCAGCGTCCCAGCTGCGCGCGTCGACGTCGCGGAACGGAACGCCGCCGCGGGTGAGCTGCCCGCAGCCGGCATCGTCGACGGCCAAGCGAGGCCACGACGGCGACGGCGCCTCGAAGCCTTCGGCCGCGCGCGAGAGGTAATGCGTGTGGAAGTCGATCCGCGTGGCCACGTGCGCGCTGTTGGCGGCGGCGCGCGAGCAACCCCGCCGTCTTTGGGACGGTCGTCGCTGCGGAATGCGTGTCTACGTCGCGCTCGTCGTGCTCGCGCTCGTGTGGGGCTATACCTGGGTCACCATCAAGATCGCGACCGAGGACGCGTCGCCGTACGTCGTCGCGGCGTCGCGGCTGGTCATCGCGACGGCGATTCTCTTCGCGGTGCTGGCGCTCACGCGGCGCTCGCTCAAGCCCACGCCGTTCGTGCCGAGCTTGATCCTCGGATTGCTGCAGACGACCGGCTGGACGCTGCTGCAAACGCTTGCGGTCGCGCAGGCGGGCGCCGGGAAGTCC
>JAXDMA010000168.1:0-13402 GCA_034666305.1 Vulcanimicrobiota bacterium | reverse complement strand
ACGTTCACCGTCATGCCGGGCTCGAGCTTCGCGGCGACGCCTTCGAGCGCGAACGTTTCCTCGCCGGTGAGGCCGAGCGACTCGCGCGTGTCGCCGGTGCGGTATTGCAGCGGCAGGATACCCATGCCGATGAGGTTCGAGCGGTGGATGCGCTCGAACGATTCCGCGATCACCGCCTTGATGCCCAGCAGGTACGGGCCTTTGGCCGCCCAGTCGCGCGACGAGCCGCTGCCGTACTCTTTGCCGGCGAGCACGATCAACGGGGTGCCGTCCGCGCGATACTTTTCGGACGCGTCGAAGATGGACGTCTGCTCGTTCGTGGGAAGATAGCGCGTCACGCCGCCTTCCACTCCCGGCACCAGCAGATTGCGCAGGCGAATGTTCGCGAACGTGCCGCGCACCATCACCTCGTGGTTGCCGCGCCGCGCGCCGTACGAGTTGAAGTCCGCGGGCTCCACGCCCTTGGACATCAAGTACTTCGCCGCCGGCGACGACTTCGCGATGTTGCCCGCGGGCGAGATGTGATCCGTCGTCACGGAGTCGCCGACCAGCACGAGCACGCGCGCGCCCGTGATGTCTTGCACGGCCGCCGGCTGTTTGGGCATCCCGTCGAAATACGGCGGGCGCTTCACGTACTCGGACTTTTCGTCCCACGCGTAGCGCTCACCGGCCGGCACGTTCATCGACGACCAGCGCTTGTCGCCCGCGAACACGTCGGCGTAGCGGCGCCGGAACAGCTGATCCGAGACTGCCGCGGCGAGCGCGGCGTCGATCTCGGCGCTGGTCGGCCAGAGATCTTTCAAATACACGTCCTCGCCGGCGGCGGTGCGGCCGAGCGGTTCGGTGGTGAGGTCGACGTCCATGCGTCCCGCGAGGGCGTACGCCACGACGAGCGGCGGCGACGCGAGGTAGTTCGCGCGCACCTGCGGATGGATACGGCCTTCGAAGTTGCGGTTGCCCGACAGCACGGCGGCCACGATCAAATCGTGCTCCGCGACCGCGTGCGCGACGTCCTCGCCGAGCGGCCCGCTGTTGCCGATGCACGTCGTGCAGCCGTAACCGACGAGGTTGAACCCGAGCGCATCGAGATACTGCGTCAAGCCCGCCTTGAGCAAATAATCGGTCACCACTTTGGAGCCGGGCGCGAGCGACGTCTTCACCCAGGGCGCGGGCTTGATGCCTTTCTCGACGGCTTTCTTTGCGAGCAGCCCAGCGCCGATCAGCAGCGCGGGGTTCGACGTGTTCGTGCACGACGTGATCGCCGCGATCACGACGGCGCCGTCCGACACCTGCGTGCGCGGGTGCGCCTGCACCGCGGTGCCGCCGCCGCCTTCGCCTTCGAAGCGGTCGATCTGTTTGCCGTTGCCGCCGTCGCGCGCGTTCTGCCATTCTTCCAGCGCGACGTTGAACGTCGCTTTCACGTCGGTCAGCGGTACGCGGTCCTGCGGCCGGCGCGGGCCGGCGAGGTTCGGCACGACGTCGCTCAAGTCGAGCGCGAGCGTGTCGGTAAAGCGCGGTTCGGGGGAGTCGTCGGTGCGGAACATGCCCTGCGCTTTGGCGTACGCCTCGACGAGGTCGATCTGCTCCTGCGCGCGCCCCGTGAGCCGCAAGTAATCGAGCGTAAGCGCGTCGACCGGGAAGATCGCGACGGTCGAACCGTACTCGGGCGACATGTTGCCGATGACGGTGCGATCGGCGACCGGCAGCGACGACAAGCCGGCGCCGTAGAACTCGACGAACTTGCCGACCACGCCCTTTTTGCGCAGCATCTGCGTGATCTGCAGCGCGAGGTCGGTCGCGGTGACGCCTTCGCGCAGCTTGCCGGTCAGCTTGAAACCGATCACGTCGGGGATGAGCATCGTCACCGGCTGGCCGAGCATCGCCGCTTCGGCTTCGATCCCGCCGACGCCCCACGCCAGCACGCCCAGACCGTTCGCCATCGTCGTGTGCGAGTCGGTGCCGACCACCGTGTCGGGATACGCGACGGTCGTACCGCTCGGATGCCCCTCGCCCGCGCCGCCGGCGCCGAAGATGACGCGCGCGAGATATTCGATGTTGACTTGGTGCACGATCCCGGTGTCGGGCGGCACCGCGCGGAATCCGTCCAGCGACGACTGGCCCCATTTGAGGAACGCGTACCGCTCGCCGTTGCGCGCAAACTCCAAATCGGCATTGATCTCGAACGCCTCGGGCGACGCCCACGCGTCGACCTGCACGGAGTGATCGATCACCAGCTCGACCGGCTGTAGCGGATTGATCTTCTTCGGATCGCCGCCGAACTCGGCGATCGCGTCGCGCATCGCGGCGAGGTCGACGACGCACGGCACGCCGGTAAAATCTTGCAGCAGCACGCGCGCCGGCCGGTAGGCGATCTCTTTGGTCGACGGCACGCCCGGCTGCCACGATGCCAGCGCCGCGACGTCGTCTTTGGTCACCGAACGCCCGTCCTCGAAGCGCATCAAGTTCTCGAGGAGGATCTTGAGCGAGTACGGCAGCGTCGCGAGGTCGTACCGGTCACCGAGCGCCGCCAGGCGGTAGTACGTGTACTCACGAGCTTGTCCTGAGCTCGTCGAAGGGGCGCGCAGCGTATCGCGGGCGGAGAAGCTGTTCACAGTGCTCATGGCTTCGTTCTGCGTTCGGCGGAGCGCCGGGAGGGTGCTCCCGCCGCGTGTACGCAGTTCGTTGACATATGTTCCGTCTTTCGGGACAATGACTCCGTGCGCGACGATCTCCGGCCGGCGCTGTTCGGATCCGTCCTGCGGGACCGCATCTTGGCCCGCCTCGCGCTGAGCGAGAACGGGCTCCACCTGCGCGAGCTGGCGCGTCAGATCGACGCCAGCGCGACCGCGGTGCACCGGGCCGTCATCGCGCTGGAGCGGACCGGCGTGGTGGTCTCCCGCGAGATCGGCCGCGCGCGGGTGGCCGTGCTGAACCGGCGCTGGTACGGCGCGGTCGAGTTGCGCGCGCTCCTGGAACGCCTTGCGGACGCATATCCCGAGGTGCGCGAGCGTGCGGCGACGCGGCGCGAGCGCCCGCGCCGGATCGGCAAACCGTTCTGATGAGCAGGCTCGCGGCGCAGGCGACGCTGAGCGACGTCGCGTTCGCCGTCTGCAGCGCACTGAGCCGCGCCGGGGAGACGGCCGTCCTGTGCGGCGGCTCCGCGGCGGCGTACTACGTGCCGGAGCGCTATCATTCGCTCGACGTCGACTTCGTGTTGCACGTCGGCCGCGCGCGCGTCGTGGTCGACCGCGCGCTCGAGTCCATCGGCTACGACCGCGCCGCGGAGGATTACTACCGCCATCCTGAGCTCCCGTACACGATCGAGTTTCCGATCGGGCCGCTGGCGATCGGGCGCGAGCGCGTCACGGCGTGGCGCACGGATCACCGCGACGACGCGCTGCTCCACGTGCTCGCGCCGACCGACGTGGTGCGCGATCGATTTCTGCATTACTGGGCGTGGGGCGATCGGTCGGCGCTCGAGGTTGCGCTCGCCGTCGCACGCGGCCGGCCGGCCGACGTCGACCTCGGCGCGTTTCGCACGTGGACGGAGCGCGAGCTCGCGGCCGACCGCTCGTACGATGCCGCACGCGTCGCGCGGTTCTTCCGTTCGCTTGCGGATCCGGCGTCGAAAGCTGAGGGAACGGCGTAGGTCCACGGAGTAAGCACCCCGGTGTGATCGACCGCACTCGACGTTCCTTCCGAGCAGTGCTCGCTTCCGCGCTGCTCCTCACCGCCGGCGCCGCCGCTCGGGTACCAGCCGTCGCGGCCGACGATCCGCAGCTCGTCCAGCTGCACTCCGGATGCCACTACGCGCTGGACGTCGAGACCCGGGCGTCTCGCGGCCTCAAGAGCCAGAACGCTTCATGGGACGATGCGACCCGGACGCTCAAATTGGTGCGCGAAGGCCTCGACTGGAACGAGAAAGCGTGCGGAGCGATCGCGGGCCGGTCGGCACAAGAAAACGCCGTGCGCCGCCAGATGCACGACGTCAACGAGGCGTTCCTCTTGTCGCTGGCGGCGCAGGCGCAGAGCGTCGCAGGATATACGGGCGAGGCGGCGTCGACGTACGCCCGAGCGAATAGCGAGCTGAGCGCGTGCGCCGCCGCGGCGAACTTGCCTGCGAACCAGCGAGCGAACTGCCGCGTGCAGATCGCCAACAACCGCGCGTCGCAGAACCCGGGCCCCGCCAGTCCCACCGACCCGTGCCAAGTCGGGCTCGTCGCGGCGAACGACGCAGGCGAAGCGCTCAAGCTGAAAGATTACGCCAGCTTCGAGAAGGCGTACTTCCGCGCGACGGCCGGCCTCGCCGCGAATAAGGGCTGCACGCGCTCGCCGCAGATGCACGACGTCACCAACGCGTACTTACTGACGTGGAAGACGGTGGCCGACCGCTACCTCGACGTGCCGTTCCGGACCGACCGCGACATCGCCAATCCCGCGGATCCCTTCGCCACGGCGAACGACCTGCTCCGCAAGTGCGCGGGCTGGGGCGCGCCGTTCCCGGTGCAAGCCAAGGCCGATTGCGCGTCGCAGCTCGCGACGAACCAGCGCTTTCTGAGCGACTACGCGGCGCAGCCGCCGATGTCGCCGGGCCAAACGACGCAGCCGCTGACCTGGCAGCAGATCGATTGGCCGTATCCGCTGCGCCCCGACTTCATCTGGGACGCGCCGTGCAAGAACAACGAGAACGCGCGCTGCGCCGACGAGGAAGTGCGCGACGGCAGCGGACCCAACGGTTGGGGCTCGGCGCCGTCGGGCGTGGCGACGCAGCTCGACGATCAGCGCGAACGCGTGCTGTTCGCGACGATCCGCAACTGCGACGACCTCCACCGGCTCTTCGGCGGTCAGCCGCCCCAATTCGCGTGCGATTCGTTCAAATCGAACATCGTGCTCGTCGCCGCGCAGCGCAAGCCGCATCAGCAGTGCGACATGGCCGTCGACCGCGTGCTGTCCGTTTCGTCACCGAGCGCGGTGAACGTCGCGCGCGACGCGGTGCGGGTGAACTACTCGCTCACGTGCGCGGCGCCCGTCGCGGGTTCATCGGGTGGGCTGATCACGAAAGTCGTCTCGATCCCGAGAAGCAACGCGCATGGCGAGTTCGCGACGGTCACGTTCGAAGAGCTCGGCGGCGGCGGTCCGCGCGGCGGGACCTAAGGCGTCCGCGCGGCGGACCTACGTCCGCTCGAACACCGTGCGCGGGTCGGCGTTGCGATACCCGCGCACGCGCAATACGGACTCGCCCGAGAGCAGTTCCCACAAGGGATCGACCACGAGCTGACGCCGCCATGACGTCAGGTTCACCACGTCGCCCAGACCCTCGGGCGTTTGAGGCGCTTCGCGCGCGATCCGCTCCAGCGCGGCCCGCGGCAGCAGCAGCGTCGTCGGCACGTCGTTGTCGGCGGCGAGCGCACCGACGAGCACCGCCATCGTCGATACGAGCGCTTCGCGCTGGGGGCCCAGCGGTTTGGGCGCGCGCGGCGGCAGCTCGTCCTCGGGGATCGCTTCGCCGCGCTTGACCGCTTCAATGATGCGGTCGCCGAGGTTGCGGCGCGTGCCGGCGTCGATGCGCCGCAACTGCGACAGCTCGTCGACGGATTTCGGTCTGAGCTGCACGAGCCCGACCATGACGTCGTCGGGCAGCACGTATTTGAGCGGGATGTTGCGCTCGCGCGCGTAGCGATCGCGCAGAGCCGCAAGCTCGTTGAGGATGCCGAGCTCGCGGCGGTTCATGCGCGCGTTGCCGGACACGCGCAGGTACAGACGTTTGGGATCGTTGCGGTACGTGCGCAGCTGCACCAGCGCCGGCATCTCTTCGTCGGCCCACGACTCGCGGTCGCGCGCGCGCAAGCGCTCGCGCAGCGTGTCTTCGAGCGTGAAGAGATAGCGCACGTCGTCCACGAGATATTCCACTTGCTTGGGCGTGAACGGCCGCGTGCTCCAGTCGCTCACCGTCTGCGATTTGCGAAGCGTGACGCCGCAGAGATCGCGCACGAGGTCGAGCAGCGAGATCGACAAGCCGTAGCCGGCCAGCGCCGCAGCGACCTGCGTGTCGTAGACCTCGCGCGGGAGCGCTTCGAACGCGTCGGCCAGAATGCGCAGGTCCGAGGAGAGCGCGTGTCCGACGACGCGCGCGCCCGCAAGCGCGTCGACCAGCGGACGCAGATCGCGGATCGCGAGCGGGTCCACGAGCGCGACACCGTCGTCGAACAACAGCTGCACGACCATCAAGTGCGGCGTGTACGACTTTTCGGTGTGGAACTCGGTGTCGAGCGCGACGCGCGGCGCACGCGCCACGCGCTCGCAGGTCCGCGCCAGAGCCTCCGGCGTGTCGACGAGCGTGACCGCCAGTCCCGATGTCGCCGCCGGGTTCACGGCTTGACCGTCGGCGGCGTGCTATGCGCGGGCGTCGTGCGCGGGTGCGGGCGGCGATGCGGGAAATGGATGTGATGCTTCTCCATGGAGTTTTGTACGGGCACGAAGACGTGTTCCTCGAGATAATCGGAAGTGACGTTGCCGAACACCGCGAGCACCGTGCAGATCGGGACCGCGACGGCGCACATCGTGTAGATCTGGCGGAAATAGCCCACGCGCAGGGCGGCGGCCGTCTGGGTCGCGATCGTGCCGCCGAGCCCGGGGATCACGCGGACCACGATCAGGAACATCGGCGAGCCGATGCGGAAGCGCCGGGCCCAGGGAGGCAGGCGCTCCACGTTCTTCTTGACGTCGAACGCGGCCGACGTGCGCAGCGCGACGACGTACCCGATCACCGCGGCGAGCACGAGGCCCACCGCGTTGACGACCGCGCCCCACACGGGGCCGAAGAGCACGCCGTTCATGATGGCGAGCGCGTCGGTAACCGAGAACGGCGCCGACGCGACGACCGCGAACACGACGACCGCCAACGGCATCGCGAACGGACCGATCTCGGCGAGCAAGTGCTCGACCGCGGGCCGATGCGACACGACGTATGCCGCCAGCGCGAACGACGCCAGCAGAATCAAGACCGCCTCGAAGCGGCGCAGCACACGGCCCAGACGAGAATTCACCGCGTCCCCTCTTTGTGCGAACGGTTCGCCGAACCCCCAAAAACCCGGGGTTGACCCTGCCCGCGCGCGAGAGTACGATCAATGCACCTCGAGGTACACACCACGACATACGGGAGGGCGGCTTGACGTCGCAAGATCCACCCGGGTACAAGGCACCGACCGGCTGAATGCGCGCCGGCGGTGAAAGCGACTTCAATCGATCTCACAAGCGCAACCAGACATCCAATGGCAGGAGGACGGCATCAGCTCGATGACCGAGGATCCACCGAAGGAAACGACGTCGTAACGGCCGATTGGCCGCGGCGACAACGAACAAGACAAAAAGAGGGCCACGCCGATCGGCGTGGCCCTCTTCACATTGATTGCTGTCCGTTCTAGTGGTAGGCCGCCAGCTTGACGGTCTTCGCGCCGAGCGCTTGCGCCAGGTCGTAGTGCGCCTGGTCGGCGATGCGGTGGTAATTGCCGTCGGCCGCCGCGCCGAACTTACCGTCGATGTGGCCCATCACGGTCTCGTGAATGCCGTTCGTCACGAGGTGATCGAGCATCACGCCTTCGTAGTACGTTCCGTTGATGAGCCCGGCTTTGGTCACGCGCACGGCGAGCGCCGCACCATGGACCGCCGGCGCCGGAAACTTCACGCCGGCCTTGGTCGCGACCGCGACCGCATCGTTCACCGCGAAGTTCTGCACTGCCACGAACAAGGCCACGTTTGCCGCGCCGTACTGCTTGGTGAGCTTGGCGACTTCAGCGTTCGCCGTCTTCGCGCCGGCAAGCGCGGTGATGGCTTTGACGATCGAAAAATGACCGGCCGGGCCGCCCGCGGTGACGAGCGAGATCGCGGCTTGCAGATCGGGGGCGCCCTTGTAGGGGGTGCCGTCCGCACCGGCGAGGCCGACCGGCATGCCGTGGTCCATGGCGGCCATCGCGCCGCCCATCGAAGAGCGGGTGCTCATCGGCATCGGCGACGTTTGTGCGAACGCCGGGGTAAGGCAAATTGCGGCCAGCGCCGCGCCGGCCGCAGCGGCCGTAAGTCGTTTGATCAAGTGAGTTCTCCGAGGAAAGTGTGCGTCGACGTAACGGACGCCGCCCGGCCTCGGATTGTCCCTCGAGCGAGGGAGGCTATTGCTGGACGGTGATCGTGTCCGCTTCGAGGGCGCCGTCCGCGGCGGTGCGGCCGTTGACGTCCACGTAGCGCCCGGTGCTCGGCGTGGCGCCGCGCGGGTTGATCACGGTGCCCTGGTGCAGGCGCACGGTGCGGTAGCAGTTGGCGCCGCACTGGACCTGCATGTCAAAGCGCTTGAAGTACGAGACCGTGCCGCGCGCGTTGTTGCGGTTGTTGATCGCCTCGCGCTGGAGGATCTGCGCGCCCACCCCGATGATCGTCTGAATGATCGCGGCATTCGGCGTGTTGGGCGGCAGGGTAGGGACGGCGATCGGCGTCGGCACCGGCACAGGGGTCGACTGCGCGCCCGCGAGTGTGGTCGCACCCAGAGCGAGAACGAGGGCCGATGTGACGATGAATGACGGACGCATAGCAGGAGAGGAACGCGCTTGGGGACGGCCAGGGTTCCGGTGAGCGCCCCGTCCGAGATCCGCGACGCGGCGACCGTCATCGTAGGACGCGACACGAGCGAGGGCTTGCAGGTGTTCATGGTGCGGCGCCACGGCGACTCCGCGTTCTTGCCGGACCGCTACGTGTTCCCCGGCGGCCGCGTCGACGCGGCCGATCGCGACGCCGCGACGCGGCGCCTGCACGGTTCCGCCGGCGACGTCGATCCCGCCTACGCCATGACCGCCGCGCGCGAAACGTTCGAAGAGGTCGGGCTGCTGTTCGCCGACCGCCCGGTGCCGGTCGACGAGATCGTCGCGCTGCGCACGTCGATGCATGCGAGTGAGATCGCGTTCGGCGACGTGCTCGAGCGGCTCGACGTATCGATCGACGCGTCGCAACTGCGGTATTTCTCGCGCTGGGTCACGCCGAAGGCGGAATTGGCGACGCGCCGGTTCGACACGCGGTTCTTCGTCGCGCGCGCGCCGGACGATCAGATTGCGGAGGCGGACGCAACCGAAGTGCTCGACGGGCGCTGGATCGCGCCGCGCGAAGCGCTCGCGGCGAACGACCGCGGCGAGATCAACCTCATCTTGCCGACGATCAAGCACCTGGAACGCATCGCACCGTACCGCACGGTGGACGACGTGCTCGCCTTCGCGCGCACGAAGAGCATCGTGACGGTGACGCCGGACGTGCAGCCCGGGCCGCGCTTCGTGCTCGTCCCGGAGCTCGAGAACGCATGGTGACGCTGAGCGAGCGCGTGACCCGGTTGCGCGCGCACAACCCGTCGCCGATGACGCTCGACGGCACGAACGGTTACGTAGTTCGCGTCGCGCCGCGCTCGCTCGTCGCGATCGATCCCGGTCCGGTCGACGATGCGCAGCGCGATGCATTCGTCGCCGCCGCATGCGCTGCGGACGCGACGTATGCGGCGATTTTCGTCACACACGGACATCCCGACCACTTCCCCGGTGCCGCACCGCTTGCGGTCGCAACCGGAGCGCCGGTGTACGCGCATCCCGCCGCGCGGTTTCCGCACGACCGCGCGCTCGCCGAAGGCGAACGAATCGCGTTCGATGACGCGGCGTTCACCGTGCTCCACGCGCCGGGTCATGCGGTCGATCATCTGGTGTTCGTGCTGGAGGACGAGGGCGCACTGTTCACCGGCGACGTCGTCATCGGCACGGGCACCGTCGTGGTCGCGCCGCCCGGAGGCGACATGCGCACGTACCAGCGCACGCTGCACCGCTTGCGCGATGAGTACGGCGATGCGCGCGCGATCTACGGAGGCCACGGGCCCGATGTGCGCGACGTTCGCGCGAAGCTCGACGAGTACATCACGCATCGCGAAGCGCGCGAACGGCAGATCGTCGATGCGATCGCGGCCGGGGCCGACACGATCCCCGCGCTGGTCGAGCGGGTGTATGCGGCCGTCGACCGCCGCTTGTGGCCCGCGGCCGCGCGCCAAATCCTTGCGTACATGCTCGCGCTCGAATCGGAAGGCCGCGTGCGCGCGGAGCGCATCGCGCGCGACCCAACGCCGAACGAAGCCGCGTTGCTGAACCCCGATCTGTCGAAGCTTGGAGACGGCATCGAGGCAGCGGTGATCCGTGCAGAGCTCGGCTACGGCACGACGGAGCCGCTGCTGCGGTACGTTCTGACGTAGCTCAGCCGACGGCGAGCACGACCTTGCCGAACTGCTCGCCGCCGTTCATCTTCTCGGCGGCTTCGACGACGTCGTCCAGCGCGTAGACGTGATCGACGGCCGGTTTGAGCGAACCGTCGAACAGCGCGAGCATCTCGGCGAAATCCCGCGGCGAACCCATCGACGAGCCCATGATGTCGAGCTGCCGCCAGAACACCGAATACGGGCGGATCTTCGCGTCGCCGAGCGTTCCACCGTAGATCACGACGCGCCCGCCGTAGCGCGTGATGTTGATCGCTTTCGCCAGCGTGTCGCCGCCGGCCGAGTCGATGACCAAGCTCGGACCGCCGTCGATCGCGGCCGCGTCCTTCTCCCACTTCTCAGACGTCTTGTAGTTGATCGCCACATCCGCGCCCATCGCTTTCGCGCGCGCGAGCTTCTCCTCGCTCGACGACGTCACGACCACCTTCGCGCCGATCTTTTTCGCGAACAGCAGCGCGAACGTTTGCACGCCGCTGCCGACGCCGGGGATCAGCACGACGTCGTCTTTCGTGCAGCGCCCGCGCGACACGAGCGCGCGATACGCCGTCACGCCCGCGAGCGGGATCGCGGCAGCCTCGTCGTCGCTCAATGACGGCGGCGCCGGGTGCACGTTGTCCGCCGGCACGGAAATGAACTCGGCGAACGTGCCTTGATGCGGCATGCCCAGCACTTGCGCGGTGCGCTGCCAAATGCGCTGATCCGGACCCCAGCCCAGCGTCGGGTCGATCACGACGCGCGTGCCGGGCGCGGGGCCTTGCGCGCCGTCGCCGTGCGACACGACGGTGCCGACGCCGTCGGAGCCGAGGATGCACGGCAGCTGGATCCCGGGATAGAGCCCCTGGCTGATGAAGACGTCGCGGCGATTGAAGGCCGCACGGCTGATCTTTACGAGCGTTTCGCCCGCAGCCGGTGCCGGATCGTCGACCTGCTCGACGCGGAAATGTTTCGGACCGTTCTCGCGGTCGATCTCGTGGAGCCGTACTGCGCGCATCGCCCGAGCGTACGCGGCGAAGGCGACGCGCGCCTCCGCCGTGCGGTCAGTGCAGCGGAACGGCGAGGATCGGCACGCGCGCCGACCCTTTCTTCGTGCGCACCGTGACGTACCGCGGCGGCGCCGCGCTCGCTACGTCCAGCGGCGGCATCGTCACCCACGCGAGCCGCTGGATGCACAGCTTCCCCATCATGTCCGGACGCCGGAACTGCACGACGTTGAAGTACGGCGGGAAGATGGTACCGAGAAACCGCGTGAAGCGCGCGGCCATGCACGGGTCGTTCACCAGCGCCTCAGCCGTCAGCCGATAGCCGTGGGCGGTTCGCGTTCCGCGCAGGTCTCGTGCTTCGAGCGCGAGCGGACCCTCCGCCGGCATCGTCGCCGTGGGGCTTGCAGCGGGGCCGGCCACCGGCGGCATCGTCGTTTGGGCCGATCCCGCTGCCCCGCACGAGAAAACGGCCGCGCTCGCGAGCGCGGCGATCACACGAACTCGCATCTGATGCCGTTCGCGGCCCCGATCGGGCGACCTCGCGCCCCGACCCGGGGAGCCGCTCCCGTTCTCGCCAATAGGCTTCGAAACGAAGGCCTCGCATTTTGGAGGGGACTTGGCTTTTCCGTCAGTGAGCCTCGGGGCGCCGATCGCCAAACGGCTGTCCCACATGGACGTTCAGATCGAGGCGAACCGCTGCCTCAACTGCTACGACGCGCCGTGCATTCGCGCGTGTCCGACCGGCATCGACGTGCCGCGCTTCATCGGCCGCATCGCGACGGGCGATCTGCTGGGCAGCGCGCGGACGATCATGGACGCGAACCCCGTCGGCGCGAGCTGCGCGCGGGTCTGCCCCACGTCGCAGCTCTGCGAGGGCGCGTGCGTCTACAACGCCGACGAGAACCCGATTCGCATCGGCGACCTGCAGCGCTATGCAACCGATTGGGCGATCCGGGAGAACGTCGCGCTGTTCGAGGCCGGAGCGCCCACGGGTAAACGCGTCGCGGTGATCGGCTCGGGCCCCGCCGGCCTCGCGGCGGCGCGCGATCTGGCGCGCATGGGGCACGCCGTGGTCGTGTTCGAACGCGACGACGCGCCCGGCGGACTCGACACGTACGGCATCGTGCCGTTCCGCCTGCCCGCGGAGATCGCGCTGTGGGAGGCGGAGCAAGTGCGCGCGCTCGGCGTCGAGATCCGTACCGGCGTCGCCGTCGGTGACACGATCGCCGCCGAAACCATTCTGGCCGACTACGACGCCGTCGTGATCGCGGTCGGGATGGGCAGCGTGCCGCGGCTCGGGATCGACGGCGAGGACGCGACCGGCGTGTGGGATGCGCTGGATTTCATCCGCATCGCCAAGTCGGGTGGCGACGTCGGCGTGCTCGGCGACAACGTCGCGATCATCGGCGGCGGCAACACCGCCATCGACGCGGCGACGTGCTCGCGTCGTTTGGGCGTGCCGGCGGTGACGATGTACTATCGGCGCGGCGCGGAGCGCATGACCGCGTACGACTTCGAGCTCGAGTTCGCGAAGGTCGAAGGCGTGGAGTTCCGCACGTTCACGCTGCCCAAGCGCATCGTCGTGGAGAACGGGCGCGTCGCCGGGCTGGAAATCATCTCCACCGCGCCGGACAACAGCGCGCGCCCGCTGCCGGGCACCGAGCGCATCGTCCCCGCCGACACGGTGATCCTCGCGATCGGCCAAACGCGCCACGTCGCGCTGCTCGATGCGTTCGGCGTGACGCACGACGTGAACGGCATCGCGTCCGTCGACGACGCCATGCGCACGAACCGCCCGAACGTGTACGCCGCGGGCGACTGCATGTTCCAGCCCGGCGGCGTCGACGCCATGGTGGTCGAGGCCGCGCAGCGCGGTAAAGTCGCGGCCCGCAGCGTGGATCTGTTCCTGCGCACGGAGGTGAGCTGATGGCCGATCTCTCGATCGATCTCGCCGGCATTCGCAGCCCGAACCCGTTCTGGCTCGCGTCCGCTCCGCCGACGAATTCCGGGTATCAAGTCATGCGCGCCTTCGAGGCCGGATGGGGCGGCGCGGTGTGGAAGACGCTCGCGCTCGAGCCCATCGTGAACGTGACGTCGCGCTTCGCGGGCCTCAACATCGGCACGCAGCGCATGGCCG
>JAXDMA010000167.1:0-5683 GCA_034666305.1 Vulcanimicrobiota bacterium | reverse complement strand
TGGTGTCCGAAATGGACCCCCGCCTCCAGAAGAGCGCGCATGGTGACGCCTGATGCCATGGTGAATCAACTGCCTCGCTGAGTCCGCGGCCGCCGTCCTTGGCGCCGTGATGGACGCATGCACCCCGATCCTCCGGACCGGTGAGATGAGTGCCGCCGCGGATCGCGGAGGCACAACCCTCGTAGTATAGCAGGCCCGGGGGCGAGCTACAACTTGCGCGCCGCCACGTGGAACACCGTGGTGCCCCGCAGCGAGGGCGGCAGCGCGCCGCGCGCGGCCATCCCCTTGATCATTTCGGCGGTCCGCTCGAGCGTCGTCTGATCGCGAACGTCCAGCAACTGGGTGGTCGCCGGGTCAAGTGGCAGGGTCAGCTCGGCGGCCTCGATGCGGCAGCCCAGGCTTTCCAGTGCCGCGGCTACGCGCGGATAGGTGATTGGGAAAAACGTCCCAATGCCGCCAGGCGGTTTGTCCATCGCCATCACCCAGCGCTCGCACACCGAGCGCGGCGCCATCGGCGGCCACGGCATCTCGTAATGCGCTTCGAAGCCGCCGCGGTAATCCGGCGCGGTGAATACGATGAAGCCGCCGGGACGCAGGACGCGGACGCTTTCGAACAGCGCGGCTTCCAGGTCGGGGATGTGCTCGATCACGGCCCAGCTCGTGATGAGATCGAATGCGCCCGTCGCGAACTCGAGCGCGGTCGCGTCGCCCATGCGGGCGGTGCCGCGATACGTTTCGGGCAAGCCGAACGCGTCGATCTTCAGCTCGGCGATGCGCACGCGCTCGTAATCGACGTCGATGCCGATCGCAGCGTGGCCGCGATTGAGCGCGCTGTACAAGAACGGCGCGCTGCCGCAGCCGATCTCGAGGATGCGGCGAGGCTGGTCGAGCAGGCCTCCGGTCAAGCGGTCGATCAGCGCGAAGCGGAAGTCCTGGTCGTCCAGCGAGAGAATCCCCGCGGCGCGCACGGGCGCCGTGTCAGGCGACATGCCGTAGTCGCCGACGGCGCGCACGATGAGGCGGTTGGTGATCGCCTCCATGCGGGCGCGGGCGGTGGCCGCGTCCAGGCGGCCGGATTCGAGCGTGGCGGTCATAGTCAAAGCATCGGCCGAAACGTGCCGATAACTACGAGGATGGGCGTGACACGCGGCCGGACCGGCCGCACCGCCGTGGTGCTCCAGCCGTCCTACCTGCCATGGCGGGGTTATTTCGATCTGCTCGACCGCGCGGACGTGTTCGTGTTCTACGACGACGTGCAGTACGACAAGCACGGCTGGCGCAACCGCAACCGCATCAAGACGGCGAACGGCGTGAGCTGGCTGACCGTGCCCGTGCACGCGCACGGCGCCGTTGAAGCGGGCACGCCGATCGCGGACGTCGCGATCGATCACCGCCGCGACTGGGTGCGCGCGCACGCCGAAACGTTGCGCCATGCATACGGCCGCCAACCGTTCTATGCGTTCTACGGTCCCTTGATCGCATCGATCCTCGAGCGCCGTCACGAACGCCTTGCGGATCTGACCATCGAACTGACCATCGCGCTGGCGCGGCAGCTCGGCTGCACCACCGAGTTCGTGCGCTCGTCGGCGTTCCCGCTGAACGGCCGCAAGACGGATCGTCTGCTCGACGTGCTGGAGCGAGTCGGTGCGGACCACTACATCAGCGGCCCGTCGGCGCGCGCGTACATCGCGCCCGAGCAATTCGACGCGGCGGGCATCACCCTCGAATACGCGGCGTACGATTACCCGCCGTACCCGCAGGCGCATGGACCGTACGAAGAGGCCGTTTCCATCGTCGACACGCTCTTCGCGCTCGGTCCGGCCGCCATCGACAACATTCGCGCGCGACGTACCGTCGAGGCGCTCATCGCGTGATCGCGTTCAACAAGCCGCACGAGACCGGCGACGAGCTGCGCTACATTACCGAGGCGATCGCCGCCGCGCACCTGTCGGGCGACGGGCGCTTCAGCCGGCTCGCCCAGGAATGGCTGGAGCGCGAGACGTATGCGAAGCGCGCGCTGCTGACGCATTCGTGCACCGCCGCGCTCGAGATGGCGGCGCTGCTCGCGGAAGTGGGCCCGGGCGACGAAGTGATCATGCCGTCGTACACGTTCGTCTCCACCGCGAACGCGTTCGTGCTGCGCGGCGCGACGCCCGTGTTCGTGGACGTTCGCCCCGACACGCTCAACATCGATGAAAAGCTCGTGGCCGAGGCGATCACGCCGCGCACGCGGGCCATCGTGGCCGTCCACTACGCGGGCGTCGCTTGCGAGATGGACGCGCTGGTCGCACTCGCTCGCGAACGGAAACTGATCCTGATCGAAGACGCGGCCCAGGCGCTCGGCGCGACGTATCGCGGCCGCCCGCTCGGAACCATCGGCGAGCTGGGCGCGCTGAGCTTTCACGAGACCAAGAACGTGATCTCCGGCGAGGGCGGCGCGCTGCTCGTGCGCGACGACGGGCCGTTCGCGGAGCGGGCCGAGATTCTGCGCGAAAAGGGCACGAACCGCACGAACTTTCTGCGCGGCCGCGTCGACAAGTACCGCTGGATCGACGTCGGTTCGTCGTTTCTGCCCAGCGAGATCGTCGCCGCGTTCCTGTGGGGCCAGCTGCAGCACGCGCACGAGCTGCTGCTGCGGCGCTTGTCGATCTGGGAAGGCTATCACGAGCGCTTCGCGGCGCTCGAAGCCGCCGGCACCGCGATTCGCCCGACGATCCCCGACCACGTGCAGCACAACGGCCACCTGTACTATTTGCTGGTGCGCAGCGCCGCGCAGCGCCAGGCGATCCTCGACAAGCTGCACGCGCTGGGCGTGCACGCGCTGTTCCACTACGTGCCGCTGCATTCGGCGCCGGCCGGACTTCGCTACGGCCGAGTGCACGGCGGCGAGCTGCCGGTGACCGACGATCTCAGCGCGCGCCTGATTCGCCTGCCGATGCATTACGATCTCGGCGAGGCCGACCTCGACGCCGTCGCGGCGGCCGTCGGCGCGGCGCTCGGAAAGCGCGTCGCCGCCTAGTGCGTGACGTCGCCCGCGAATCGGCGCAGCCGGAACACGTCGGCCTCGCGGCCGTCCCGCAAAGCCTCGCGCTCGAACGTCGCCTCCAGCGTGAATCCCGCGCGCTCGAACGCGCGGCGCGATGCGCCGTTCTGCGCGTGGACGTAGGCGTACAGCTTGCGCAGCGCGCGCTGCTCGAACGCGTACGCCGCGAGCGCCTCGATCGCGTCGGTGCCGAAGCCGCGTCCGCGCGTGTCGGGATCGCCGATGAGAATGCGCACTTCGGCCCGGCGATGGCGCTCGGAGAGATCCCACAGCCACACCACGCCGATCAGCCGCGGCGCATCGAGTGTCTCGATGCCCAGGAACACCGCGCGTCCGGACGCGACGGCGTCCTCGACGAAACGCCGGTGCTCGTCCGCGCTCGGGCGCACCGCGCGGTCCATGCCGTCCATCACGTCGGCGCGGCTGATCCAGTCACGCCACGTCTCGAACTCATCAGATTCGATCGCGCGCAAGCGCACGAGCCGACCGCGAAGCAGCATCGCGGCGCCGTTCCCGCCGAGCGCGCCGCCTTCCCGCCCAACACCGACCGGAGGACTTCATGACCACCCAAGCCGCCGCGACGCGCGACGACGTCATTGCCGCCAACATCGAGGTGCACACGCGGATGGCCTCGACGTATCAGTCGAACGAACCGCACTTTCGCCCGGAGAATCGCGCGAAGGTGCGTGGCGTGCTCGAGACGCTGGCGGCACGCGCCGGCGGCGGACGGCTGCTCGACGTCGGCTGCGGCACGGGTTTCGTGATCGACCTCGCCCGCGATCTGTTCCGGCAGATCGACGGGGTCGACGTGACGCCGGCAATGCTCCAACGCGTCAACTGCAGTGGGAACGTGTTCGTGCACCAAGCGCGCGCGGAGGCATTGCCGTTCGAGAGCGCAACGTTCGACATGGCGTCGTCGTACGCGTTCATGCACCATGTCACCGACCACGTGGCGATCTTGCGCGAAGTGCGGCGCGTGCTGCGGCCGGGCGGATTGTTCTACGTCGACCTCGAGCCCAACAAGCTGTTCTGGGCGTCGATGAACGCGCTGGAAATCCGCGGCGGGCAGTATTCCGACATCGTGGCGCGTGAGATCGAGAGCGTGCTGCACACCGACGACGCGGTCGAAGGCGAGTTCGGCATCAGCGCGCAGACCTTCCGCGACGCCGAGCCGATCAAGTCGGTGCTGGGCGGGTTCGATCCCGACGAGTTCGCCGCCGACGCGCGCGCTGCGGGCTTCTCGTCCGTCGAGGTAACGCCGGACTGGTATCTCGGCCAGGGCGCGGTGCTGCACGGGCAGTCGGCGGACGACGCCGCGACGATCGAGGCCTACCTGCGCCGCGCGCTGCCGGCGACGGCGCATTTGTTCAAGTACCTGCGCTTCGTCTGCGTCGCGTGATCGACGCGGTAGGCGCGCCGACGGCGGCACTGCGCGAGCTCGACGACCGCGGCTTCACGCTCGTCCGCGGCGTGATCAACGCAGCGGAGATCGCGGAGCTGCGCACCGAGCTCGAGCGCGCGATCGCCGACGACCTCACGCGCTGGGGCGGTAATCCGCATTACCGCGACTCGCACATGGTGATGAACCTCATGACGCGCGGCGACGCCTTCCTGCGCTTGCTCGAAAACCCTGTGATCCACGCCTACGCGTCGGCGCTGCTCGGCCCGTCGTGCATCCTGTACGCGTACACGTCGTCGTCGATGCCGGCGGGCGGGACGAACTTCTCCCGCCGCGTGCATGTGGACGCGCCGCGGTGGATTCCGGGCTATCCCACCAACGTCGGTTTCACCCTGGCGCTCGACGACTTCACGGAAGAGAACGGGGCGATGAGCGTGTTGCCGGAGTCGCACCTGTCGCCGGCGACGCCCGACGATGCGACGTTCGACGAGCACGCCGAGACGGTGCTGCCGCGCGCCGGCGAGATGATCGTATTCAACGCGCGCACGTTTCACCGCGGCGGCGTGAACCGCACCGCGCGCGCGCGCCATGCTGTGACGATGAACGTGTGCCGCGCCTACATGCGCCAGCAGTTCGATTACCCGCGACTCGTCGCACCGGAGCTCGTAGAACGGCTCGGTCCGGTTGGGCGGCGGTTTCTTGGTTTCGACGTGCGCATGCCGTCATCGCTGTCGGAGTATTACGTCGACGAGAGCGAGCGCATGTACAAGGCAGGCCAGGGTTGACGCCGCTGGCGCGACGGTACGCGGGGCGCGATGACGTCGTCGTCGCGATGCCTGCGACGCTGGGCACTGCCATCCCGGAGATGATCGAGCGGCGGCGTAACGGCGGCCGTGTCGACCTCGTGCTGGAAGTTGAAGAGCCGCGCGTCGCGCTGATGCGCACGGTCTCGTCGCAGTTCCTCGACGCGCCTAGTCCCGATGACCGCGCGGCGCGTTTCGACATGCTTGCGAACGGTCAGCTAGCGCTCAACGACCAGCCCCAGAACGTCGTCGAAGAGGGTTGGTACGGCACCGCCGGGACCGTCGCGTTCCAGCATGCATGCGCCATCGCGGACCGCGTTGTGGTGCGATCCGTCGTCGAACGCGAGCGTTGCCGGCGGCTGTTCGGCGAGCGGCCCGCGCGGGTCGTCCTCGGCGTCGCGGACGACGATCGCGTTCCGGCGCCGCCTGCCGATTCCG
>JAXDMA010000166.1:0-5311 GCA_034666305.1 Vulcanimicrobiota bacterium | reverse complement strand
TCGTCGCCATCGGGCACACGCGCTACTCCACCACCGGGAGCTCCGTCATCGTCAACGCGCAGCCGTTCGTCGAGCAATCGGAGCTTGGCGAGTTCGCATTCGCGCACAACGGCAACCTCACCAACGCCGACGAGCTTGCGGCGCGTCTGCCCGACGACGTGCGCTTCGCGGCGACGTCCGACTCCGAGATCCTCGCCAAGACGATCGCGCTCGCGCCCGGCCCAACGTGGACGGACAAAATCAAAGCCGCGATGCGCATCGCCGAAGGCGCGTATTCCGTGGTTCTGCTCACGCGCGACGCGGTGTACGGTTTCCGCGATCCGTGGGGCGTGCGCCCGCTGTGCGTGGGAACGTACGGCGATCGCGGCTACATGATCGCCTCGGAATCGTGCGCGCTCGCCACCGTCGGCGCGCACTACCTGCGCGAGATCGGCGCGGGCGAAGTGGTGTGCATCGGCGCGAGCGGGATTCGCACCGAGCACACCGAGGTCGTGAAGCCCGCCGCGCTGTGCATGTTCGAGTACATCTATTTCGCGCGCCCCGACAGCGTGCTCAGTGGCCGTTCGATCTACATGGCGCGCTACGAGATGGGGCGCGCGCTCGCGCGCGAGCATCCCGTCGAAGCCGACGTGGTAATGGCCGTGCCGGACAGCGCGATTCCGGGCGGCATCGGCTTCTCGTCGCAGAGCGGTATTCCGTACGTCGAAGGGCTGATCAAGAACCGCTACATCGGGCGCACGTTCATCAGCCCCGATCAGAAGATGCGCAGTCAAGGCGTGCAGCTCAAGTTCAATCCGATCGTCGAGAACCTGCGCGGCCAGCGCGTCGTGGTCGTCGACGACTCGATCGTGCGCGGCACGACGACGCCGCGCATCGTGTCGCTGCTGCGCGACGCGGGCGCGCGCGAAGTGCACCTGCGCATCACGTCGCCGCCGATCATGCACCCGTGCTACCTCGGCGTCGACATGGCGACGTACGCCGAGCTCATCGCCGCGAACCTCACCGTGCCGCAGATCTGCGAGCGCGTCGGCGCGGACTCGCTGGGCTACCTCAGCATCGAAAACCTCGTCGATTCGACGAGCCGCGACCGCGGCGACTTCTGTCTCGGCTGCCTGACGGGCACGTATCCGAGCCGCCCCGCCACGTCCCACGGCAACCTTCAGGCGGACCGGCAGCCCGCGCTCAAGGCCTGATCCGCGACGGTGTCCGGGTGACGTCACCGCGTGCAGCCCTTGTCAGCGTCGCCGTCCTTGCGGCCGCCGCGGTTGCGGGCTGCGGCGGCGGCGGGGGCGGTGCCGCGCCGCCGTTCCCATCGAGCACGAGCACGGCAGCCGCGTACGTGCCGCCTACCGTCGCGCCGTATGCGGCGCCGCCCGCGGGCGCGGTCAACGCGAACGCGCCGCTGCCGATGCCCGCCGCGGGTACGAGCCGCGCCGGCGGCGCGTACGACGTGTACCTGCAGGCGCCGCCCGACGGCAACACTGCGTCGTTCACGGTCTTCGAACCCGCGACCGTCACCGCCGGGCAGACGTATCCGCTGATCCTGGCGGCACAGGGCTGGGCCGGAAAACGCACGACCGCATCGGCGCAATCGACGCTGCGCGCGGGGCCGAGCTTGCTGGCGAACGTGCTCAACGGCGGGTACGGCGTCGCGTTTCTCGACCAGCACGGGTTTGCCGGTCCGGGCATGAACAGCGGTGTGGTCGACGTTCAAGATCCGAATCATACGGCGCCATGGCAGCTCGCGATGCTGAACTGGATGGAGGTCAACGTGCCGTGGCTCGCGTTCGGGCCAAGCGTCGACGGTACGCTGGCGCGAACGCCGATCATGGGCGCGAGCGGATTTTCGTACGGCGGCTCGGTGCAATACATGCTCTTGCAGAACGACGACCGCAAACGTTTGCACGCGCTCGTCCCGGAAGGCGCGCCCACCGAGTTCAACAAGGCGTTGGCGCCGAACGGCGTCAAGAAAGCGTACTGGAACAACGTGCTGGCGGGGTCCGTGACGGCCGCTGGCGTGACCGAGGATCCCGTGTTGTTCGCGTTCATGTCGTCGGATGACGACAACCCCGAACTCCCTGCGGTGATCCAGCAAATCCTCGCGTATCATTCGTTCGAAGAACAGTGCAACGGCGTGCCCGGCATCACGGACGGCGACCTCGGCCCGGTGCACGCGCTCGGCCGCGTTCCCGCGGCGCACATCTTGATGATGCAAGGCATTCGGGACCATCTCCATCCCGTTTGGAGCGATTACGGCGGATTTGCGTGCGCGGCGGCGCTCGGCGGCGACGTGCGGTACTGGACTTATCAATACGGTCACAACGCGGGTACGCCGAACTTTCCGGACGACGATCCGCCGTACACGCCGCCGACGAATCATTTCGACATGCGATGCGGCACGTTGGAGCACGACGCCGCCGTGCTCGCGTGGTTCAACGAGAAGCTCAAAGGCCAGCCGAACGCCGCGGCGTTCATCCCTCACATCTGCATCTCGTTGACGGCCGGCGACGGCGTGTCGCTCGCGGCGCTCACCACCGGCCGCGCGGGCACTGCGTTCAGCGTGCCGAGCACGACGGTGACCGTGGGGAACGGAACGCCGAATTGGAAGGCGTATCTCGCATCGAACGGCACCGCGTCGATCCCGAGCATCGTCCCGCTCTACACCGTGCCCGCGGGCGGCGGCAACGTGCTCGCGGGAATCTCGCACGTCGAGCTCGCGGCCGGCTCGGCGCTGTCGCGGCCGACCATGTTCGTCGGAATCGGACATCGCGCCGCGGGACTCGCCCAGTGGGATCTGGTCGACGGCCAAGTACAGCCGATTCAAGGGACCGGCGCGTTGAGCTTCGACACCGCGGGCGAGGGCGCGCGGCTCGCGCCCGGCGACCAAGTGGCGCTGCTGATCTTCGGCGACGACGAGCGCTTCGACTCACCCGCGTCGCCCCTGACGCTTCCGGCCCGGCAGCACGGAACGGTCACCGTGTCCGGCACCGTGTGGGTGCCGATACTCCCGAGCCAAGCCTCGATCTAGCGCTCGAGACCCTCGCGGCCGATCATTCGACCATGAGCCATGCGGGATTGCCGGCCTTCGGCCGCGAGGTGCACTTCATCGAGGACCGCTCCACGGCGCTCGAGCGCGCGGTCGACGCCGTCCAATCGGCGACCGGCGCGGCCTGGGTCGCCGCGTACACGCCCGACGGCGACGGCCTCTTCACGCTGGGCGCGGCTGCCGGCGAGCTGCCGTTCGGAGCGCTGGACGCCGTCGATCACGACGATGCGGCGCTGGTCGCGTTACGCGCCGAACGCGGCGCGCTCGACGCCCCCGCAGCCTCCGTGCTCGCGGGAACGCTCGTGCTGCCGTTCGTGGCGGCGGGCAGGATCACGGGGATGCTGGCGGTCGGGCCCGTGCCGTACGCATACACCGCCGCGGAGCGTGAGTCGCTGCTGGCCGTCGCCGGCGCCGTCGGCCTTGCGCTCGAAGTGCTGCAAGGACACGCGCTGCGCCGCGAGCTGGCGCGCTATCGCGAGCGCGCCGAGTGGGCGGAACGCGAGCTCGCGGTATTGCACCGCGCACTCGACGGTCCGCTCATGGACGCGGCGCTGGAGCGCTCCTGAGCTAGGCCAGCGCGGCCGCTGAGGTCTTCGCGACGCCGTTGGTCGGCGTGCCGTTCTTCGCGAGGTCTTCGACGATCGACACGAACGCGCGCACCGGTGTGCCGGTCGGGCCTTTCGCCATGAACGACGACTCGCTGTCGAGATACGCCGTGCCGGCGACGTCGAGGTGGATCCACGGCGTGTCGCCGACGAACGCTTTGAGGAACGCGCCCGCGGTTTCCGCGCCCGCGGCACGGCCCGCGCTATTTTTCAAGTCGGCGATGTCGCTCTTGACCTGCTGTTCGTAATCCGGGTACAGCGGCAGGCGCCAGTAGCGCTCGCCGCAACCCCTCACGACCGTGAGGAAGCGCTCGACGAACGCGTCGTCGTTCGAGATCGCCGCGCTCGCGGCGTGGCCGAGCGCGACGACGCAGGCGCCCGTAAGCGTCGCGGCGTCGACGATCTTCGTGGCGCCGAGCTTGCGCGCGTAGCACAGCGCGTCGGCGAGGATCAACCGCCCTTCGGCATCGGTGTTGATGACCTCGATGGTCTTGCCGTTCATCGCCTTGAGGATGTCGCCGGGCTTCATCGCTTTGTGGCCCGGAAGATTTTCCGACGACGGCACGAGGCCGATCACGTTGAGTTCGGGGCGCAGCTTGCCGATCGCCCACATCGCCGCGATCACGCCGGCGCCGCCGGACATGTCGTACTTCATCTCGTGCATGTTTTCGGCCGGCTTGATCGAGATGCCGCCGCTGTCGAACGTCAAGCCCTTGCCGACGAGCGCGAGCGTCTCGGTCGACGACGGATCGCCTTTGTACGTGATCACGCTCAGCGTCGCGGGTTCGTCCGAGCCGCGCGATACGCCGAGCAGCGAACCCATCCCGAGTTCTTCCATGCGCTTCTCGTCCAGCACGTCGACTTCGAGGCCGGCGTCCTTGCCGAGCTCTTTCGCGCGCGCCGCGAGGTGGGTGGGCGTCATGTCGTTCGCGGGCGTGAGCGCCATGCGCCGCGCCGCGTTCACCGCTTCGCCGATGACCGACCCGCGCTGCGCGCCGCCGTCGAGCGCGGCGCGGTCGTACGAACCGGCGAGGATCGTGACGCTGTCGGTGACGACGGGTTTGTCCGGCTCGGTGCGGTACAGGGTCGTGTCGATGATTCCGGCGATCGCGCCTTCGGCGACGAACGATGCGGCTTGTGCCGCGTCCGCGCCGGCCGGTAACGCGATCGCGATCGACGTGACGCCGCGCTTGCCGAGATAGCGAACGGCCGTCCCGGCGTATTTCGCGAGCGCACCCGCGGTGAACGTCGCGCGGTCGCCGAGGCCGACGACGAGGACGCGCTTGAACGGCGTGTCCTTCGCGTGCACGAGCGACGTCTCGTTCGCCTTGCCGGTGATCTCACCGCCGGCAAGGATGTCGGCGATTGCACCGCCGAGCAGCGCGTCGACCTCGGCGGCGATGCCGTCGGCGGCGCCCCCCGCGAAGACCGGCACGACGAGCGCGCCGGTCACCACCGACGTCGGCGCGTCGTTCGAGACGTGGACCTGCATGGATTCCTCCGGAAGGACAGAAGCGGTCGAGCGACCGTGATTGGACAACCTGCTCCGGATTCGCGCGCCGTCGGCGCGGCCCTCCGATATGAGTGACGCGTACGCGCGGGCCGGCGTCGACATCGACGCGGGCAACCTCGCGGTGCAGCGCTATCGCGACGTGACGTC
>JAXDMA010000165.1:0-2728 GCA_034666305.1 Vulcanimicrobiota bacterium | reverse complement strand
CAGAACTGGGACGACGTCCCCGACGACATCAAGCGGACCTTCGACCGCCTCGGCATCCCCGAGGCCGAGCGCAAGTTCCTCTCCGGCGTCTCGGCGCAGTACGAGTCGGAAGTCGTGTACCACTCCGTCATCGAGGAGCTCGAGAAGGACGGCGTGCTGTTCTGCGACATGGACACCGCGCTGCGCCAGTATCCCGAGATCGTCCAGAAGTACCTCGCGACCGTGATCCCGGTCCAAGACAACAAGTTCGCGGCGCTCAACTCCGCAGTGTGGTCGGGCGGGTCGTTCGTGTACGTGCCCAAGGGCGTCGAAGTGAAGATGCCGCTCCAGGCCTATTTCCGGATCAACACCGAGAACATGGGCCAGTTCGAGCGCACGCTGATCATCGCGGACGAAGGCTCGAAAGTGCACTACATCGAGGGTTGCACGGCGCCGCAGTTCTCCACGTCGTCGCTGCATTCGGCCGTCGTCGAGCTGATCGCGATGGAAGGCGCGTCGATTCGCTACACGACGATTCAGAACTGGTACCGCAACATTTTCAACCTCGTCACCAAGCGCGCCGTCGCGTACAAGAACGCGACGGTCGAGTGGGTCGACGGCAACATCGGCTCCAAGCTCACGATGAAGTACCCCGCCATCTACCTGATGGGCGAAGGTGCGCGCGGCGAAATCCTTTCGGCAGCGTTCGCGGGCGAAGGCCAGCATCAGGACGCCGGCGCGAAGGTGATTCACGCGGCGCCGAACACCACGTCGGTCGTCACGAACAAGTCGGTCACCGCGCACGGCGGCAAGACGACGTATCGCGGCCTGGTCGAGATCCACGCCGGCGCGGTCGGCGCGAAAACGCGCGTGAAGTGCGACGCGCTGATCATGGACGACAAGTCGTCGTCCGACACCAAGCCGACGATGAAGATCGACGAGCAGCGCTCGACGGTCGAGCATGAAGCGTCGGTATCGAAGATCGGCGAGGAACAGCTTTTCTACGCGATGAGCCGCGGGCTCACCGAAGCCGACGCGACCGCGATGATCGTCAACGGCTTCTTCGACTTCTTCGTCAAGGAACTCCCGATGGAGTACGCGGTGGAGCTCAACCGCCTGATCAAGATGGAAATGGAGGGTTCGGTCGGCTAAGCCGCCCGAACCCCGAGACAAACCGCGCCGTTCAGGGAACACTCTGGACGTGCGCGCTTGGACGTTCCTCACCTTGGCAGGCGCTCTCGCCTGTGCCTCGCTCGTGCCGTCGCCGGTGCGGGCGGCGAAAGTGTGCGCGTGGGCGATTCCCAGCGAGATGGTCGATAAGGTCTTCTCCGGCAGCGCGCACAGCGGCGCGCCGTTCCGCTTCAAGGTCGTCGAGAGCACGGTGCTCGACGACGGCACGAAAGTTCCGGCCGGCACCCTTGGCTACGGCATCGTCCGTGCCGCCAGTTCGGCCGGTCGCCACAACCACGACGGCATGCTCTCCCTCGAGCCGCGCTACATCGTCCTCGAGAAGGCGAACAGCACCGCGGAACGCATCGTGCCCGTCACGATGAGCCCGCTGCTGCCGGTTACGTGGACACCTTCGGAGCCGCTGCTGAACAAAGCCGCCGGACACGTGCCGCTGCCCGTTCCCGGCTTGGTCATGTCGGGCGTGAACATGGTGCGCTGGGGCCGCAACATCACTCTTGGACCCGGCTTCACGTTCACGGTTCTTCCGGTCGAGAACTTGGCGCGCGGCCCGATCTGCTGATGGCGCGTCCGCGGCGCGTCCTGCGCTGGGTCGCGTTCGCGTTCGCCTCGCTCGCCGCCGTCGCGGTCGCCGCGCTCGCCGTAGGCGCCCCGGTACCGGTCGGCGAGGCGCAGTTGCTCTTTCCGCCCCCGCGCCCGCCGCTCGCCGCATGGCATCGTCCGGGCGTCGAGACGTTCAGCGTCGCCGCGGCCGACGGAACGGCGTTGCGCGGCTGGATTCTGCGCGGTCGCCCCGGTGCGCCCTGGTTGCTGATGGACTACGGCAACGCCGGGAGCATGGAGAACATGTTTCCGCTTGCAACGTGGTTCGCTCAGCAGCTCGGCTACACGACGGTCATGTGGGACTATCGCGGTTACGAGTTCTCAGGCGGGCGCATCGACGCCCTGGCATCGCGCGACGACGCGCTTCGTGTATTCGACGACGTGCGCGCGCGCAGCCACGGCCGCCTGTTCGTGTACGGAATCTCGTACGGAACCACGATTGCCGTGCATATGGCAGCAGAGCGTCCGGTGCGTGCACTCGTCTTGCATGCGCCGCCGTCGGACGCGACGACCGAGGCGGTCGCGGTGCGCGACAGGTTCTTTCCGTGGCCGATCAACCGTCTGCGCCCCGTGCCCACTCGCTCGCTGAGCATCGCGCTCGACGAAGCCCATGAGATCGCGCACGTCGACACGCCGCTCATCGTGCTGCACGGCGACGCGGATACGATGATCCCCATCTCACAAGGACGCGCGGTCGAACGTGCCGCGAGATCGCGCGATAAGCGTTTTTTCGCCATCCCCGGCGCGCGGCACAATGACGTTCTCTACGCGGGCACTGCGGCCGGCAGCGCGATCGCCGAGTTCCTCGCCGCTCGCTGACGCCGTCGCTACTTGACGCCGAGCAGCTCGACGTCGAAGTAAAGCGTCGTGTTCGGCGGGATGACCGGCGGGTAGCCTTTCGCACCGTATGCGAGTGGCGCCGGGCACACGAGCTTGCGCCGGCCGCCGACGCGCATCG
>JAXDMA010000164.1:0-4164 GCA_034666305.1 Vulcanimicrobiota bacterium | reverse complement strand
CCGGCGCAGAACCGTTCGGACGTCGTGCGGGCGCAGGCGGCGCTCGAGCAAGCGCGATTCAACCTCAATCAGGCCATCCAAGACCAGCGGGCCGGCACGCAGTCGGGGCTCGGCTACGGCGGCACGTCGGCGTCGCAACAGCGTGCCGCGGCCGACGCCAACGTCGCGCAGCGCCAAACGGATCTGCGTGAAGCGGAACGCATCGCAGCGGCCAACCGGGATCTCTACGCGCAGAAGGCGATCTCCAAGGACACGCTCGACCAGTCCGTCGCGAAACTCGATCAAGCTCGCGTCGCGTTCGCTCAGGCGACCCGCGACCGCAACGAAACCTACGCGCAGATCACGCGACAGAACCCAGTGCTCGCCGAGCGCGTGCAAGCGGATCGCGATGCGGTGACCCAAGCGCAGGCCGCGCTCGCGGCGGCGCGCGCGAGCGCCGGCCAGGACAAGAGCGGCGACGTGCAGGCAGCGCAAGCCGACACCGCCCAGCGCTATCAGGATTGGCGGTATGCTGCCGATCAAGTCGCACGCCTGCGCATCGTCGCGCCGTTCGCCGGGGTCGTGCAGACCATCGCGACGCAGGCCGCCGACACGCTGCGCCCGCTTCAGCCCGGCGACACGGTCACCGCGGGGCAGGCGATCATCACGCTGTCCGGCGCCTCCGGCTTCATCGTGCGCACGCGCGTCGACGAGCAGGATGTCGCAAACTTGCGCACCGGCCAAGCCGCCGTCGTCTCCGGCGAAGATCTCGGCACCACCAAGCTTCCGGGGCACGTCGCCGCGATCGGCGCCGTCGCGCAGAAGAGCGACGATCCGTCGAACACGGCGCGCCAGGTGATCACGACCGTCGCGCTCGACCGCACCGTCCCGTTCTTGCGCGACGGGATGACCGTCGACGTCGACATCGTCACCCAAGACCGCCCGCACGTGCTCGCCGTCCCGGCGGATGCGATCCGCCGGGATGCCGCCAACAAACCCTTCGTGCTCGCGGTCGTCAACGGCAAGACCGTCAAACGCTCCGTCACGCTGGGCATGGCCAATGAAACGCAGGCGATCGTCGCGCGCGGCGTCAAGCCGGGCGACGTCATCATCGGCGAACGCAACGTGGGCATCGTCGAAGGGATTCACGTCACGCCCACGATGCAGCCGAGCGCGAGCCCGTCGCCGGGCCAGTGACCCGGCTCCTCGCCTATCTCGGCGAAGCGTTCAACGCGATCTGGCGCAACCGCACGCGGTCGCTGCTGACGATGCTCGGCATGATCATCGGCACGTCGTCGATCATCGCGGTGCTGGGAATCAGCCGCGCCGCGTCGGCCGGAATCGCCGGAACGCTGAACTCGTTCGGCGATCAAGGCATCACGATCGCCGTCGACCCCAATCAGGACGATCCGCGGGCGGCAGCCATCCAATACCGCGACGTGCGCACCCTCGCGACCGATCTCGATTCGCTGCTGACCTATATCGAGCCGTCGTACACGCGTAACTACAAGCTGCGCTGGAACGGCAAGACGACGACGACGTTCGTCGCGTCGGCGAGCGCGAAGTCGCAGGCGAGTTTGACGCTGCGCGAGGGGCGCGCGCTCACCGAGGACGACATCACGTCCGGCGCGCACGTCTGCCTGGTCACCTCCGAGCTCGCGGCGAAGCTGTTCAAAGATACGTCGCCCACCGGCCAGGTGATGGACATCGGTCCGACGCGCTGCACCGTGATCGGCGTGTACAGCGAGGTCAAGAGCAGCCTCTTCACCTCGATCGGCGCCAGCGACTTCGCGATCATCCCGTACACCACGTTCCACGGCATCGCACCCGGGCCCATCGACAGCCTCACGGTCTACGCCGCCCCCGGCGTTACGGTGGGCCGCGTGTCGGACGCGGTCGACGCGCAGCTGCAGCGGCTGCACGGGCCGCGCTCGCAGTATGCGACGCAGGACACGACCGCGCAGCTCCAAGGCTTCAACCAGGTGCTCAACATCATCGCGGTCGGGCTCACGGGAATCGGCAGCGTCGCGCTGGTGGTCGCGGGCATCGGGATCATGAACATCATGCTCGTCTCCGTCACCGAACGCACGCGCGAGATCGGATTGCGCAAAGCGATCGGCGCCAAGCGCGGCGACGTGCTGCTGCAATTTCTGCTCGAGGCGATCTTGCTGTCGTTCATGGGCGGCGGCGTCGGAACGCTGATCGGCT
This sequence comes from Vulcanimicrobiota bacterium, assembly GCA_034666305.1. GTDB lineage: Bacteria > Vulcanimicrobiota > Vulcanimicrobiia > Vulcanimicrobiales > Vulcanimicrobiaceae > Vulcanimicrobium. The sequence continues at coordinate 1,977 of JAXDMA010000164.1, read as the reverse complement.
TCGTCGCAACGGTACTCGCGTACGCCTCGGTCGAGAAGCTCGTCGGACCCGCGCCGATTCCCTACCTCTTGATCGTATCGGTCGCCGTCGGCTTCTCGACGGTCGTCGGCTGCGTGTTCGGCACGTATCCGGCGATTCGCGCCGCGCGTCTCGACCCGATCACGGCGCTCCGCTCGTGAGGATCTCACAGTATTGGACCGAAGCGATCTCGGTGCTGGCGGCGAATCGCACGCGCACGCTGCTCACCGCGATCGGCCTCATCATCGGCGTGATGGCGGTGATCTCCATTCAGGTGCTGGGCGTGGGCATGTCCGGGGCGATCACCGGCGTGCTCAGCATCATCAACGACAATACGTTCTTCGTGGCGCCGAACCAGCAGCAGACCGATTTCACGCGGGCCGCGATCAAGCTGTCCGACCTGCAGCGCGCCAAGAACGAAGTCGCCAACGTCGTGGATGCGATCCCCGCCGGCGGGCAGACGCTGCGCGCACGCTACGGCCACAAGACGCGCCGCGTGTCGCTCGGCGCCGGGACGGAGGAGCGCTTCGCGGCGACCACGCCGGTCCGCTACGGCCGCAAGCTGACGCGCGACGACATCGACCTCGCGCGGCACGTCGTGGTCATCAGCGAGAAAGCCGCGGAAAAGCTCGGCATATCCGGCGATCCCACCGGCACGTCGGTGCGCGTCGGCGAGCACCGCTATACGATCGTCGGCGTGCTCGGCAAGTCCAACGAGGGAATCCTCGCCGGCCCGCAAGTGGTCGACCTGTCGATCCCGTACTCGACGTACGAGCGCGAGTACGCGCGCGGGCGCCGGATCCTTTTTGCGCGCGTGCTGATGGCCGATCCGTCGCAGGTCACCAAGACCGAGATCGACATGCAGAACTGGCTGTCCAAAGTGAAGGGGGGCCGGGTCGAATACCAGACGTTCGACCGGAAGACGATCGCCAAAGGCATCGACAGCGTGTTCGGAGTCGTCACGTTCATCGTCGCGCTGATCGGCGCGATCTCGCTGCTCGTCGCCGGGATCGGGATCCTCAACATCATGCTCGTCAGCGTCGCGGAGCGCACGCGCGAGATCGGACTGCGCAAGGCGATCGGCGCCACGCGCTTTCAGGTGCTGCTGCAGTTCTTCATCGAAGCGCTCGCGCTGTCGGCGTTCGGCTGTCTGGTCGGGATGGTGCTCGGCATCGCGATCGGGGCGACGATCAACGGGCTTTTGATCGTGAAGCTGTCCGGGATCGTCGCGCCGATCCCGTGGGTGCGAAGCATCGTCATCGCGACGGGGTTCGCAACCATCGTGACGGTCGCGTTCGGCACTTATCCCGCGTGGCGCGCAGCGACGCTGGATCCCATTGAGGCTCTCCGTTATGAATGACTACCTCCACTTCGACACGGCTCAGGCCCCGCAAGCCGCCATCGACGTGCGCGACGTGACGAAGACCTACGATTTGGGCGACGTGAAAGTCGAAGCGCTGCGCGGCGTCACGTTCACCATCTCGCGCGGCGAGTACGTCGCGATCATGGGACCGTCGGGCTCGGGCAAATCGACGCTCATGAATTTGCTCGGCTGCCTCGACCGCCCGACGCAAGGCCAATACTTTCTCGACGGCACCGACGTGTCCACGCTATCCGACGACGCCCTGGCGCACATCAGGCTCAAGAAGCTGGGCTTCGTGTTCCAGGGCTTCAACCTGCTGGCGCGCACGAGCGCGATGAAGAACGTCGCGCTGCCGCTGTTCTACGCGGGCATCGGCACGAAGGCGCGCAACGGCATGGCCGCGACGCAACTGCGCGAGGTCGGGCTGGGCGACCGCATGGACCACAAGCCCAGCGAGCTGTCCGGCGGCCAGCAGCAGCGCGTCGCCATCGCCCGGGCGCTGGTCAACGACCCGGCGGTCGTGCTCGCCGACGAGCCGACCGGAAACCTCGACTCGCAGACCAGCGAAGAGATCATGGGGCTGTTCCACCAGCTCA
>JAXDMA010000163.1:0-8873 GCA_034666305.1 Vulcanimicrobiota bacterium | reverse complement strand
AGCAGTTCACGCCGCCGCCCGAACTCGTTGCCGCGCTGCTGCCGCTGCGTGCCGTGTCGGCATGTGCCTACGGCACCGTGCTCACGACCGTCGAAGCGAAGGCAAAGGGTTACGAAGTCGAGGCGGGCGTGCAGGCAGTGCCACCGCCGTCACCCGCGCCGGGCGCGTCGCCCGCGGCTGTCGCCGCCGCGTCACCGGCCACCGCGGCGTCGCCGCGACCCGGCGAAAGCCCGCGCCCGAACGGTCAAGGCCGTGGCGGCGTACGCGGTAACGCGCTTTACTACGCGCCGAACCTCGGACTGTTTGTCGTGCGCGCGCCGGACCTCGGTACCGGCGGGGGCAGCGTCAAGAAGTAGCCGATGGCCGCTGCGGCACACCGGGTGGTCGTGATCGACGACGAACGCCACCTCCGCGACCTGCTCGAGCTCGGTCTCGCGGAGGACGGCTTCGAGGTGCGCAGCGCGCCCGACGGGCGCACGGGGCTGCAGCTCGTTCGCGATTGGCGGCCCGACGCGATCGTGCTCGACGTGATGCTGCCGTTCATCGACGGTCTCGAACTGCTGCCGATGCTGCGCCGCATCACCGAGGCGCCGATCCTGATGCTCAGCGCAAAGTCGGATACCGACGACCGCATCACGGGTCTGCGCCGCGGCGCCGACGACTACATCCCCAAGCCGTTCGAGATGTCGGAACTGGTCGCGCGACTGTATTCCGCGTTACGCCGCCCGCGGCTCGAGCAGCCGTCGATCGTGTCGTACTCCGATCTCACCATCGACCTCGACCGCCGCGACGTCAAGCGCGGCGATCATCGCATCGAGCTGTCGGCGCGCGAATACGCGCTGCTGCTCACGTTCGTGCGCAACCCGGAACGCGTCTTCACCCGCGACCAATTGCTCGACTTGGTGTGGGGAACCGATCGCGATGTCGGTCCGGGCGCCGTCGAGACGTACGTGTCGTACCTGCGCGCCAAGATCGATGCGGGCTTCGAGCCCAAGCTGATCCGAACGATCCGCGGCGCAGGCTACGCGCTCCGCGTTCACTAAGGTGGCTTCGCTGATGCGAAGCCGTCGCGTTCGGCCTGCGGCCGATCCGCCAGGCGCTCTGAGGAGCGCCTGACCCGATGTTCACCAGCTTCGCGCGGCGGCTGACGTCTTGGTACGTCGCGGCCGCCGTCGTGCTGGTGTTCGTCGTGTCGCTGGCCGCGGCGGTGGTTGCGATGTCGTTTTACGCCCGCATCGTCGCTGACGGGATCAGCGACGGTGCGCGCGAGGCCGCGGCGTTCGCCGCCCGCGCCGCCGTTCGCCATCAAGACTTCGAGAGCGCGGCGATCGAGCTCGAGCGCCGCGACCGCCGGACCGGGGTGCGGATGTACGCCACGCATCGGCCGCCGCCGCCGGAGGGCGCCGTCGGACGGCCCCATGTCGCGCCGATCCCGTACACCGTCGTCGACGGTCGCGTGGAGCATCGCGACGTCCGCACGCTGCGTTTCGCGGGACCCCGGTTGGGCCTCGCGCTGCCCACCGCGTTCGGCACGCGCTCGCAGCGGATCGAGTTCTTGGACGGCGACCTGCAGCTTTTCCCGGCACCAGAGGAATTCCAGCGGATCGCGCTGTGGCTGCTGGCGGCCGTCATCGTCGTCAGCACCGGCGCCGGCGTGCTCGCGTGGTTCGGCGGACGGTTCATCACGCGCCAGGTGCTGCGGCCGCTGATCGAGGTGACGCGAGCATTGCAGCGTTTCGCCGCGCGCGACTTTCGTCCGCAGCCGATCGCAATAGCCGGAAAGAGCGAGTTCGATGCGATCGCGCTGGCGTACAACGCCGCGGCGTCGCAGGTGGCGGCGGCGTTTGCGGAGCGCCAGCAGGCGGAGACGCAGATGCGCCAATTCGTCGCCGATGCGGGTCACGAGCTGCGCACGCCGCTGACGATCGTGCTCGGGTACATCGACCTGCTGCGCCGACGTGCCGACGCCGGCGACGAACGTTCGCGCCGCATCTTCTCGGCCATCGGGATCGAGGGCGCGCGCATGCGCACGCTCATCGACAACCTCGTCCTGCTCGCGCGCATGGAAGGCGAGGACGTGCGCCCGCCCGAGCCGTTCGACCTGTGCCCGCTGCTGGAGCAGATCGTCGACGCGCGCCGGCTGCTGCAGCCCGGTTTGGCGATCGCGCTGGAGTGCGCGGTCGACGCGACCGTGATCGGCAACCTCACCGAGATCCACGAAGCGATCGCCAACGTCGTGGACAACGCGATCAAATACGCCCCCGGCTCGCCGATCCGCATCGTCGCCGCCGCGGCCGACGGCGGCGTTGAGATCACGATCGCCGATCAAGGGCCGGGAATTCATCCCGACGACCGCGAGTCGATCTTCGATCGCTTTTACCGCGGTGCAACGCGCGGCGAGGTCGAGGGCTCGGGGCTTGGCCTCGCGATCGCAAAGCGCGCCGTCGAGCGTGCCGTCGGCGCGCTCGTGCTGCGTGCCTCGTCGACGGCGGGGACGACGTTCGCCCTGCGATTGCGCGCCGATCAAGTGAGGCGGCGGGAGGCGCGCGCAGTTCAACCGACCCCTTGACCCGCGTGCGGCGCCGGCTTAGCGGGCACAACCCGTTCATGAGTGACCTCGGAACGACCCAAGACCCAACGATCCGTTACGATTCGTCCGCGCAGGTGGAGACCGGTGAGAACGAACAGCACTCGATCCAAACGTACGTCAGCGACATGCTGGCGCTGGAACGCCACATCGCGCAGCCGCTCCAGCGGCAGCTCGACATGGAAGACACCAAGAAATTCCCCGGCGCGCTCGCCGTAATCACCAGCCTCAAGGGCCTTACCGACTCGCACGTCAGCGCGCTCGAGCAGTGTCTCGAACAGCTCGGCGGACATGCGGCGAGCCCGGTCAAGTCGGCGTGGAGCAGCCTGCTCGGCGTCGGAGCCGCAGCGATCGACAGCGTGCGAAAGTCCAAGGTCTCGAAGAACTTGCGCGATGACTACACGGCGCTGAGCCTTGCAACCATCAGCTACACGATGCTCTACACGACGACCGTCGGACTCGGCGACACGGCGACCGCGGACCTCGCGAAGCGCCACCTCGCGGACTACGCGCAGCTCGTCATGACGATCAATCAGGTGATCCCGGAAGTCGTGCTGACCGAACTGCAAAGCGACGGTCAAAACGTCCAAACGGGCGCCGGCGACCTGATCCGCAAAAACACGAACGAGATCTGGAAGAGCCAGAGCGGAACGGTCAGCGGCAGCTGACCAGCGTGCCTCCGTCGGACATGCGTCTAGGCGAAAAGCCCGACGCATGTTCGACGGAGTCGCCGTGTTTCACCCATCGCCTCACCCGCAAACCTGTAACCGAATCGTAACCGTCATTCGTTACGGTGGACTGGCCGCGGCGCCCAAGCCTACGCTGCGCCGGCGGTCTCTCCGCTAGTAGGCGTCCCTGCGGGTCAAAGGTTGTGGACGATGATGACGCTTTCTAAGGCTTTCTCGGCGTCGATGTTGATCGGCGCTGTCCTGTTCAATGTCTCTGCCGCGTCGGCGGGGACGTCCAGCGACGTGTACGACGCGCGCAAGGGTTTCTCCGGAGCGCGGTCGCTCGCGGCGAACGTTCTGATCATCGGGATGAACCCGCTCACCGAAGATTGGTCCGTCAATGCGACGACGACATCCGTCGCACCGCCGACTCTTCCAACCGCAGTTCAGGCACCTTCGCGTACGCAGATAGCATGCGTCGCAGGGTCCGCCGATTCTTCGAACGCCGTAAATTGCGTCAAGAACACCATCGACGGCCTCGTGTCGTCGTTGGATCGAAGCGCTGACATCGACACAGCAAAGGCGGCGCAACAGTGCTTGAACATTGCGATAACGAAAGCGGTAGACGGCGCGCCTGACTTTACGACCGACGCGCGAATAAAATCATACGAAGATCAGGTGATGGCGTTTCTCGGTCCCGTAACTCCGTCATCTCAAGCGTGCGGCGTTTCCGGACCTAGCGGTGGAATCTTTGCAACAACGCAGAGCGTCGCCGCCGTTATCTCCGCGATTCAGTCCTGGCCGACGGCACGTCAGTTTTCAGACGTCCGCGACAAGCTCAAGGCAGAGAGAGATCAGCTGAGCAAGAAAGGCACGCACTCCCCATTTGGGTTCAGCGCACCTTTCTCCAGCGCTCACGCCGGCGAAATGACAACCTACATCACCACCAATCTCGCGTCGATCGATGCCATCGAAGCGAAACATGACTCGTTCACGAACGATCGCACCAGTTTGCTCGCATACCGCGACCGCATCCTCGCCCTCCGGCTCAAAGACTTCGAGTACGCATTTACGAGCCATTGTGCCAACCTCTTCGGGTCCGGCTCGGAAACGAAACTGGTCCTCACGGTGAAGCCCGCGAAGAATCCCGCCACGCCCGTCACCGACGATGTCACCGTCGTGTGTCAAACCAGGACGTTCGTGAGCACGGGATTCGCCTTCAGCTCGATCGGCAACCGATCATTCACGAAGATCGCTCCAAACCCGACGACGACTGCGGCGCCGGCCGCCGGCGCGACGCCGTACCCAAGTTCGATAGCCGAAAACAATACGTCGAGCGTTCGGCCTATCTCGATCACGTTCATCAACACGCGGCTCGGCGGCAACGCCAGCGAAAGCGGACTCTACGCCAGCTTCGGTTTCTCTGTTGGCTCGGGCAGCGGAACCAATTCGACGCCCGTCGATTTTGCCGGCGGCCTGTCCTACAGCCTAGGCCGCACGTTCATCGGCACGCTCGGCGTGAATCTCGGCTCTGAAACGCGGTTGGCGCCCGGGTACAGTTCGACTCTGGGACAGCCCGGAAACCTCATTCCGTCCAGCGCTGAGATTCCAACGATAACGCGGACGGTCTTGAGGTACTTCTTTGGTATCTCCTATGGCCTCGGGAAGTAAGAGCGTGATAGCGAAATTCAAAGCGACGACGTCGCAGGACCGTCGATGCGCCGACGCGATGCCGTAGCGGCCGCCGTTGCCCTGATCGTGCTTGCGGCGGCAGCAGCCATCCTCGTTTCGATTCGCCGGCATGCCGGCACTGCGCCATTGACGTGGCACACGAGAACCGGTCAAGCTGCGCTCGTATCGGTCGTGGATGCGGATGGCGAGTTTAAGTACGTTCACACCGTTGTAGCTGACGGGTACTCGATCGCCGGTGGCGACATGATCGTATCGACGGCCGCCGGTTCACCTCGGCCGTCGACCGGGACTTCGGCGATGGCGTTGGGCAGCGGCGCTCAGTCAACGATCCTTCGTTGGCCGAATGCGCGGATACCATACCTGGTGGACGCCAACTCGATCCCGGTCGACGATCGACGCAGGGCCTGGATCAACGCGGCCGTCGAACAATGGAACTACCCGCAGTCACCTATCCATTTGATAACGCCCCCGGGTGCAGGTGATAAGAACTACGTCGTGTTTCGGGACGCCGCGACGCCGAGTGTTTGTGAGGCATGGATCGGAATGCGAGCCGGACCAGGGGCGGGCAGGCAAGATATCCTCATCGGGTCCGGATGCGGAATCGCGCAGATCGCGCACGAAATCGGCCACACCATCGGGTTGGACCACGAGCACAATCGTCATGACCGAGACATGTTCGTTACGATCGTTTGGCCGAATATCATCAACGATGTCGGCGCGCGCGACGCCTTCACGCCCGCTGCAACAGCGGTTGGACCGACAACTGATCTTGGGGACTACGACTTCAAGTCGATCATGCACTACAACCAATGGGAGTTCTCCAAGAGTCCGGCTCAGCTGCCGACGATCACCGTGAACCCCGGCATTCCAGGCGCCACCGATCTCGCTTCCCAGATCGGGATGGGAAAAACGGTAAGTCCCGGTGATCTAGCCGCCGTGGCGCGCCTGTATCCACCCCAGCCGGCGACGGCCGTTCAATCACTCCAGATTCTTCAGGGGCAACCGTGAACAACGATATCGCAAGGCGAGCTGCGCGCGTCGCTCGCGAGGCGCGATCCGCGGTTTGCGCAGCAGCCATGACAATTGGCCTTTTGACCACCGTAATGACGGCCCGCGGCGCTCACGCGGCACCGGTTGTTCGCAAGCACCTGGTCTGTGCTCCGACGTATGCCTGTCGATTTACGTTAGCGCGGGGCGAGAAAATTGCTCGGATCGAGCCCCCCGCGGTCGCGCATTGGCGCTTTCGGATCGTGAACGACGGCGAGCGTTATCCAGCCGGATTGTATTTCGGTACGGACCGGAGCGGAGCCGTGGCTCACGTCCGGCTCTATTCGTCATCCAAGCTGTACGATATCTATCTGACTCCGAATAACAGCGCGCGCGGGGCGTTTTTCAGCGAGTAGTTACAGCGTCGCTCGTGCTGCGGCTACCATTTCGCGGAGGCGCGGGTGGTCGGTGTTCTGGCGCTGCATCCACTCCTCGACGTCCGGGACGGGTGCGCCGGTGCGGAACAGCCAGTAGTAGGTGTTCATGTCGCCCATGTAGGCGAAGCGCTTCGCCGTGTCGCGGCGGAGCTCGTCGTAGCTCCGGAACGACGTGTGATAGGCGCGGATCGAGCCGAACTCGCGCTCGACGTCGAGCAGCGTGCGCGCATTGCGGATCGTGCCTTCGATCTTCGAGCGAGAATGGATGATGCCGTCGGCTTCCATCAAACGGTCGATCGAGACGTCGCCGTATGCCGCCACCTTTTCGATGTCAAATCCGTCGAACTCTGCAACGTAGCGCTCCCAGCGCGAGTCAATGAACGCCCACGACAGGCCCGCCTGAAATACCGCGCGCGTGACGATCGCGAGGTGATCGTTGAGCGTCGGGTTCTCGATGACGCGCGGAATCCGGTCCGGCGGCGTCGGTCGTTTCGGTACCTTGACCGCCGGCGGCTGCTTAGAAGTTTTGCTTGACGGTCCACTCGCTTTCGGGATGGCTTTTCTCCAGGTCGTGCCAGGCGTGGAGCAAGTCGCTCGCATTGTGCGACGACCGGTACGCGCTCACGCCGGCATAGTATTGCGCTTCGGCGGCGACCAGCGCCGTGGGGAACCGCCGCACGACTTCCTCGTACAGCGGGCGCGCCTTGTCGAACTCCTTGCGGCGCAGCCGCGCGTGCGCGACCGCGGCGATCAGCTGCGCCGCGAACTCGAACGGCGGCAGATAGCCGTTCCAGCGGTACAGCTCCGTGCCGTCGGCATCGAGCACCCGCAGATCCGGGGTCCAGACGTGGCGATAGCGGTCCAGCACGGGCTGGTTCGCGTCCACGGTGTTGTCGATTTGAAAGGGTACCGTGAGGCGCTCGATCGCCTCCCGTACCGGGACTTCGGGATACGACACGGTATCCAGCGCCTTGCAACCCCCTCAACCAGGGTTGAAGACATCCATCAGAACGAGCCGCTCGCCGTCGTGCGCCGCTTTGAGCGCCTCGTCGAGCGACCCGAGCCACGCGATCTCGCTCATGCGAGGTCCTCCGTCGAAGCAGGGGTGCGCCACTACTATACCCGATGCTCCGGCGGTGACGAAGACCTGGGTGCTGATCGCGGCGATCCTGGGCTCCGCGATGACGTTCATCGACGGCAGCGCCGTCAACGTCGCGTTGCCGGTGATCCAGCGCGAGCTCGCCGCCGACGCGGCGCAGATGCAATGGGTCGTCGAGGGTTACGCGCTGTTTCTCGCGGCGCTGATCCTGCTGGGCGGATCGCTGGGCGACCTCTACGGGCGCAAGAAGATGTTTCTCGCCGGGATCGTCGTGTTCGCGCTGGCATCGGCGGGATGCATGCTCGCGCCCAACGTCCAGGTCCTCATCGCGGCGCGCTGCTTGCAAGGGATCGGCGCGGCGTGCGCGATGCCCGAATCGCTCGCGCTGATCAGCGCGACGTTCGAAGGCGCCGAGCGCGGGCGGGCGATCGGCACGTGGTCGGGCTTCGCTGCGCTCGTGTCGGCGGCCGGCCCGGTCATTGGCGGCTACCTCGCGCAGCACGCATCGTGGCGGTGGGTGTTCCTCATCAATATCCCCATCGCGCTCGCCGTGGTGGCCATCACGTGGCGCGGCGTCCCGGAGAGCCGCGACGAGGACATGCCGCAGCATCTCGACGTGCGGGGCGCACTGCTCGCCACGCTCGGGCTGGGCGCGTTCACGTTCGGCTTGATCCGCTCGCAAGGGGGCGTGCCGGATTCAGCCGCGGTCAGCGTGCTGATCGCCGGCGTCGTGCTGCTCACCTCGTTCGTCGCCGTCGAATGGTATTCGCGCGCGCCGATGCTTCCGCTGGACTTGTTCGCGTCGCGCACTTTCAGCGCGGCAAATCTCTACACGCTGTTCCTGTACGCGGCCCTCGGCGGCGCGTTGTACTTCGTGCCGTATCTCCTCATCGACGTGCAGCGCTACACCCCGACGGCGGCCGGGGGCGCGCTGCTGCCGTTCGTCGTCCTGATGTTCACGCTATCGCGCTGGTCGGGCGGGCTCACGGCGCGCATCGGCGCTCGCATACCGCTCGTCGTCGGCGCGCTCGTGGCGGCGGCGGGATTCGTCGGGTTCGCGCTGCCCGGCGTCGGCGGCTCGTACTGGACGACGTATTTTCCCGCGGCGCTGCTGCTGGGAATCGGCGGCGCGTTCTTCGTCGCGCCGCTCACCACGACGGTCTTCGACGCCGTCGGTACCGAGAAGAGCGGCGTCGCATCGGGCGTGAACAACGCGGTCGCGCGCACCGCCGGTCTGCTCGCGGTCGCCGCGCTCGGCATCGTGCTCGCAGCCGTCTTCGACGCGACGTTCTCGTCACGCATGGCGCGCCACCATCTGAGTGCGAAGACGACGGCGATCGTCACCAACGACCGCGCGAAGCTCTACACCGGCAGCGTCCCCGACGACATCCCGGCCGCGGATC
>JAXDMA010000162.1:0-5801 GCA_034666305.1 Vulcanimicrobiota bacterium | reverse complement strand
TTCGCCGGCACGTCCGAGAACGGCGTCGCCGACGCGCCCTGACCCAACGCCAAGAGCGAGCCGGTTGCAAAGCCCGCTGCGAGGACGAGGGTAGCGAGACGCTTCATCGTTTCCTCCGAGAAAGGTGAGACGCGCTGTTCCGCCCGCACGTGCCGCCTCCCCCGTCGCTCGGCTACCCGCATTGCCGAACCGGCGAGAAGAACCCGTCTCGGTGCTGACCGCGGCGGGCACGACGACGACGCGCCCGATACGGAACGCATGCCGAGGTCGCTATACCGAAGCGAGCGTCGGGACTCCTGCCCCGATTGAGGCCGTTCTGATCAAACGTCGGTTCTCGGGCGATTTCCCGTGGGACCGATGTTCGCGAATCGACACTTGTTCCGAGTCGCCCTAAGAAGCCTTGAGGAATCGTTCCGCGATGAGCAGGGCGGCGTAGTCGTCGATCGGGCGGTCGGGCAGCAGCATCCCGCGCGGCACGATCCGCCGCCAGCCGCGCGGCGGATGGTCGCGGAAGAACCGGGCCCGGGCCAGCAAGCTGGTCTCCCGCTCGTCCACGAGCTCGACGGCAACCCCCATCGCGCGGACCACGTCCGCCACCGCCCCGGCGTTGGTGCCGCGCCCGATCGCGGCCAGCGCGACGGGCGTGGCGGCGACGATCTCGGCCAGCCGCTCGGCGAGCGTCTCGATCGGGAGAATGCCCAGCGCGAGCGGGGCCGCGTCGAGGCCGGTCACCACGGCGTAGCCGCACTTGCGGGTGCCCGGGTCGAGGCCGAGGACCGTCACCGCGGCACCAGCGAGTAGTCGATCAGGATGCCGCCGGAGTGCGGGTACATGTCGAGCCCCGCTTTGGCGACCAGCCGGTAGTGTCCGCGCAGCCGCGCGAGCTGGTTGACCACCTCTTGAACGTTGTTGCTGGGCTGCGCGTTCACCGCGAAGACCGCCGGCATGCCGCGTCGCTCGACCTCCGCGATCGCCGCAGAGGTGAGTTGCTGCAGCGGCTGCAGGTTCGCACCTTGCCCGCCTTGGACGTCGACGGTCGCGAGCACCTCGCCCGCGGCCGCGACCCGGGCGTCGAGATAAGGCTGCAGCCGAAACGAGATCGTGTCACCCTTGAACAGATTCTGCGCGATCAGCGGGAGGAACAGCACCGGCACATCACCCGGGTTCGTGTTGCGGACGATCTTGAGCTGCTCGCGCAGCGCGGACTGGATCTCCGCGTCGCTGGACTTCTTGCCGTAGGGCTTCAAATCGTACGGCGCGCGCGCGAACTGCGCGTTCGCCTGCCGCACGGTGTTGTCGAAGAACCCCGACAGCTGTGCCATGACCACGGCGTCGGCGTCCGACGGACGGATCGTGAGCACGATGTTGCCGATCGGGTACCAGATCGGGACGACGAACTGGCGGTCGCGCGTGGTCTCGAGCTCTTTCTTGGTCGCGATCGCCTGCGCTTGGAGGTCGTTGATGCGCGCGTTGATCTGGCCCAGCCGGAAGAACGCGGTGCGGACTTGCTGCGAACCGATCAGCGCGACCGACGTGACCGAGAGCGCGATCAGCATCCCCGTCGCGACCGCGACGATCGTGGACGTGTATTTGGGGCGCAGGCCGAACAGCGTGAGGCGTTTGCGCCCCACCTGGTGACCGACCCGGTCCCCGATGTACGCGATGCCGCCGGCGACGATGGTGATCGCGATGACGAGCGCGATGCCGGAAACGTTGGCGATCATGCTAGACCCGCGACGCCCGGCGCAGCAGCGTGGCGCCGATGACGGTGAAGAGCAAGTTCGGCGTCCACGCCGCGGGCCCGGCGAGCCCGGTGGCCGAGCCGATGCTCAAGAAGATCGTCGAGATCACGTAGTACACGAACACGATCGCGACCGCGAGGCCGAAGCCCAGGCCGGTGCCGCCGCCGCGCGCCGGGCGCAAGCCGAACGGAACGGCGATCAGCGTGAACACGAACGCGGCGAACGGCCGCGCGAGCTTCGATGCGTAGGTCGCATCGAACGACTTCTCTTGCTGCGGCGTGAGCTGGCCGGAGTTGAGCCGCTCCTTGATCTCTGCGCGCGACATCAGCTCCGGATCGTTGATCTGCAGCGACTGCTTCGCGATTTGATTCGGGCGCGCGCCGATGTCGACGTCGAGCCCGACGGGGGCCGTCAGCTTCTGCGCGTCGCCATTTGCATCGAAGTGGTACGTCGTCGCGTTCTCGAAGTGCCACGTCGGCGCGACGTAGCGCGCGCGATCCGCCACGATGAGATCCTGCAGCGCGTTGTGCGCATCGTAGCGCAGCAGCGTGACTTTGAGCAGTGTTGCCGTCGCAACGTCGAGCGCCGACGCGATCGTCACCTGCTTGCCGCCGCCGGGCAGCGGCGAGACGGCTTGAAGACTCGAGGTCGAAGCGGACGTCGCATGCTCGATCGCCTGCTGTTTCACGAACGCCGCTTTGTCGTTGGCAAAAGGCACGAACAGCTCTTGCACCGCGAGCGCGAGCAGCGACACGACGAACCCGACGATCAGCAGCGGCGAGACGATGCGCGCGAGGGAAATCCCGCCCGCCTTGAACGCCGTCACCTCGCTGTCGCCGGACAAGCGCTGCATCGCCAGCAGCGTGCCGAGCAGCATCGCCATCGGGATGACCAGCAACAAGAATTGCGGCATGTCCCACAGGAAGTACTCCACCGCAGCCCACAGCGGCGCGTGCTCTTCGCTGACGAGCCGCCCGATCGCGAGGATCTGCGTCGCGACGAAGATCAGCGTGAACGCCGAGAGGCCGAACATGAACGGCCCGCCCAGTTCCGCGACCAGGTAGCGGTCCATGATCGTCGGCGCGAGCGGCGCGCGCGGCGCGGTGTGGCCGAGCCGCCGTGCATCGGTCACAGGCGAAAGCTCTCGCCGAGATAGAACTTGCGCGCGACGGGTGAGTCCAGCACGTCCTGCGCGGTTCCGCTGACCTCGATCTTGCCGTCGTTGAGGATGTAGGCGCGATCGACGATCGCCAGCGTCTCGCGCACCTGATGGTCGGTGATCAGCACGCCCAAGCCGCGATCGCGCAGTTGGCGGATCATCGCTTGGATGTCGGCGACGGCGATGGGATCGATGCCGGTGAACGGTTCGTCGAGCAGCAGGAACGCCGGCTCGGTCGCGATCGCGCGCGCGATCTCGACGCGCCGCCGCTCGCCGCCTGAGAGCGAGTCGCCGCGCGCGTCGACGAACTGCGACAGCCCGAACTCCGCGAGCAGCTCCGGCAGGCGGCGTTCGCGCTCGGCGCTCGGCACGCCGTTCATTTCCCAGATCAGCCGCAAGTTGTCGCCGACGGAAAGCTTGCGAAAGATCGAGTTCTCTTGGGCGAGATAGCCGATGCCGGCGCGCGCGCGCTCGTGCATCGGGGCGCTGGTGATCTCGCGCGCCTGGCCGTCGCGTTCCAGCACGACGGTGCCGCTGTCGGGCCGGATCAGCCCGACGACCATGTAAAACGTGGTGGTCTTGCCTGCGCCGTTGGGGCCGAGCAGCCCGACGACTTCGCCGCGGCGCACCTCCGCGCTGAAGCCCTTGACCACGGTGCGGCGCGCATAGCTCTTGACCAGCTCGCGCATGACGATGCGATCGCTCACGTGCGGCTCCCCGACGTCACGCGCGCGTCGCGCAACCGCACGTCGCCGTCGAGATGGTCGCCGCCGATCTGGTCGCCGCTCGGCCCGGTCACCACGACGTGGCCCTCGCCGCGGAACCGCTCGGTGCCGGCGTCGTACCGGAGGGTGTCACAGGTCAGAACGGCTCCGTCCGCGGTTCGCGCATGTACACCACCGGTCATAAAGACACTCTTGTCGCGTTGTTTCACCGTCGCCTTCGGCGCCTCGGCGATCGTGGCCGCGCCGGACCGGTCGATGAACGCGATGTGCGTGTCCTGGAGTACCGCGGTTCCGTCCGCGCTTCCGGCGATGTCGCCCTCGAATGCGGTCGACCGGATCACGTAGATTCGCCGCCCCTTCTTGGTCCCCGTCAGCACCGACGGGTTTTGCTTCGTGCCGAAACCGCGGACGTGCACCGGCACCGGCGTCGCGGCGGCGCCCGGCGCGGGCGAGCCGGTCGAGGACGGCGCGCCGTGTTGGCCGCAACCCGCGGCCGCCAGCAGGGCGGCAGCCAAGACGAACGGCCTAGCGCGCATCGGCCACCGCCGGGCCCGGCAACGCACCCGTCCGCGCGGCGGCGATGGCGAGCGGTACCACCTGGAGGCCGAGGGCGAAGAAGATGCTGACCGTGTTGATGCTGACGTCGACCACAAGCGCGAGGAGCGCGGCCGCCAGGCTGAAGCCCAGGGCGCGCGGCAGGGGAGCAGCGTGGCGGGCGTCGCGCAGAACGCGGCGCAGCACGATCGTAAACGAAGCGATGAGCGTCACGATGGCCACGATACCGCCGTCGGCTGCGAAGGCAATCGGAAGCGAGTGCGGGTCGAAGGCGACCGCGGTACGGGTACCGGGGGCGTCGGGAGGTCGGAGCACGTCGTAGGTCTTCGGGAAGGCGAGCGGTCCGACACCGAGCAGCGGGAACCGTTCGAAGGTGGTCAGGCCCGTGCGCCAGGCGACGGCGCGCGCCTCGGTGTCGCGGGGGTTGTGGTGGGCGGCGCCGGCGACGGCGTCGAGGCCCAGCCCGGCCAGGCCGATGACGACCGCCGCCGCGAGCAGGACGCGCGCGCGGGTCAGCAGCGCGTACGCCGCGACCCCGCACACGGCCGACAACGCGCCCCAGCGCGAGAAGGTCGCGCCGAGCGTGACGATCAGGACCAGCGCGCACGCCGTCGCCAGCCGGTCGCGGCCTCGCGACGCGACCGCCAGCGGGAGCGCGACCCCGAGCGCGATCAGCGTGTACGCGGCCAGCTCGTTCGGGTTCAAAAACGTCCCGACCGCCCGGCCGTGGTCGTATGCGTAGATCGCGGCGGGACGGTGGGCGAGCAGCATCGCGAGCGCAAGCAGCGACGCGACCAGCCCCGACCACAACAGCGTGCGCACGCAGAGCCGCACCGTTGCGGCGTCCGCGTCGCGCGCGAGCGCGAGTCCGCCGGCGCCTTGCGCCGTGACGAGGATGCCGAATCCGATCCCCACCGGAGGGTCGAAGCCGGTGATCGCGGCGAGGATCGTCGCCACGCCCGGAGCGAGGAACGCGAACGTCAGCGCGTCGCGGCGGCCCGCCCGCAGCGCCGCCGGAACGACCGCCGCGAGCGCGAGCACCGCGAGCAGCGCGATGGCGACGGCGACCCGGGCCGGCACCAGTGGCGGGATGCCCGGCTGCGCCGTCGGGTCCAGCGCTGCGAGCGTGCCGTACAGCGGGACGATCGCGAACAGCACGGCCAGCGCGTAGCTCGACACGCGCATCACGCTGCGCCCGCCAACGCTGCGACGGCCTGCGCGATGGCGCGCGCGCCGCCCGGACCACCCATCCGCGTGCGCCCGACGGCTCCCATTCGCGCACGCTGCGCGTCGTCCGCGAGCAGCGCGGCGACCGCGTCCGCCGCCCGCGCGGGGTCGCCTGCGACGATCAGCAGCGCATCGCCCAGCAGTCCCATCTGCCGCTTGCGATACCACGCATCGCGCGGCGCGTCGTCCAGCTCGAGCGCGACGACCGGGATACCCTGGGCGGCGGCGGCTTCGTTGGCGGTTCCGCTCTGCCCGATCGCGAGCGTCGCACCGTGCAGCAGCGCGCCGAGCGGGCCGTTCCACGCGCGCAAGCCGCCGCGCTCGAGCGCCGGCGCGAACCCGCGTTCGTCGAGATTCGGCGCGACCGACAGCACCGCGTCGAGCTCGGTTCCG
>JAXDMA010000161.1:0-2816 GCA_034666305.1 Vulcanimicrobiota bacterium | reverse complement strand
GCGATCGACGCGGGCGCGCAGGCGTTCATCGTCGCGCTCACCCACGCGGGCTCGCGCGAGGAGCTCACGATCCGCTCGATCGGCGGCCTGTTCCTGCGCTCGATCATGCCGTACTCGCCGCTGCTGGCGATGGCGTTCGCGTCCGGCGTCGTGCTGGCGGTCGTCGCGAACGTCCTGCAGTTCGGCCTGCTGTTCTCGCCGCAGCTCATCGTGCCGAAGTTCACCAAGCTCAACCCGGCGAGCGGCCTGAAGCGCATTTTCTTTTCCCCCCAAACGCTGGTGCAGCTCGCGAAGCAGCTGCTCAAGCTCGCGATCGTCGTGATGATCTGCTGGTTCAGCGTGAAGGACAACCTCACGATGCTCTACGCGCTGGCGCACGCGTCGCCGCACGACATCATCGTGACGGTCGAAGGCGTCGTGTACGGGATCGGCGTGAAGGTGGGACTGCTGCTGCTCGCGCTCGGCCTCGCGGATTACATCTGGGAGAAGCGCCGGCTCGATCAGTCGCTGAAGATGACCAAGACGGAAGTCAAGGACGAGCACAAGCAATCCGAAGGCAACCCGGAAGCGAAGCAGGCCCTGCGCAACCGGCAGCGCCAGATGGCCCGCAAGCGCATGATGGCGGCCGTGCCCAAGGCGACGGTCGTCGTGACGAACCCAACCCACTACGCCGTCGCGCTGATGTGGGACGACCTCAAGATGGACGCGCCGGTGCTCGTCGCCAAAGGCGCCGACCTCATCGCGAAGCACATCCGTGACCTCGCCAAAGAGCACGACGTGCCGATCCTCGAAAACCCGCCCCTCGCGCGCACCCTGTACGCAAAGGTCGAATTGGACTCCCCGGTGCCGCCGGATCTCTACGCGGCGGTGGCCCAGGTCATCGCGTTCGTCTACAAGCTCAAGAACAGGTCGATCGCGTAGCGGTCAGCTGCCGAAGCACCGGAACGTGCGCGTGCTGAGCGTGCCGTTCGAGTAGTTGCTGGAGTTGTACGTCAGGCCTTTTGCGTACGTTGCGTTCGGGTGCGTTCCTGCGCTTGCCGTGAACGTGACGAGCCCGCCGCTCCCCGACGTGCACTTGATGTCGAAGGTCTGCGAGCCGTTCACCGACGGCGGCGTGGTTTGCGATATGGGCGTGAACGTGACGATACCGCTGGGCGACGCCGTGATCGTCACGGGGCCGTTGTCGTAGGTGTCGCCCGGCAGGATGATCTGCCCTGATCGTGCGTCTTGGATGATGTAGCCGATCGTCGCCGTCTGGTTGAACGACGCGGTCTGCGAACCGAACCACTGCGCGATGTCCGCGACGCCGAGCAGCGTGATCGTCTGCGCCGGGTTGGTTCCCCCGACTGCCGTCATCGAGAGCTCGCCCTCGGAGAGGATGAGGCCGGTGAACGTCGGCGGCGTGCCGGTGTCCAACACGGAACGTTGCGCGCTGCCAGGCAAGACCACGCCGCCTTGCAGCTCCCCGTACGCCGTCATGCCGAACACGTGCGGACCGGCCGTCGTCGTGACCGTGAGCGTGCAGGTGGTTCGCAAGTTGCCTTTGACGCAGTCGCCCGGGGTGACGGTGGTGCTTCCCGATTTTGCATACAACGTCGAGAACGCAGGGCCGGGTGTGACGAAGAGGTTGCCGACGTACAGCAGCGTCGCACCGTCGTACACGGCGAGCGCCATCGTCCCGTTCGACACATAGGCCGGCGTTCGCGCGGACGCGCTCGTCGCAGTCTTGTCCGGGATCGAGATCGCGATCGACATCGTCGCCGCCGGACCCGTCGGGCTCGCCGGTGCGGCGGCCGAAGAGACGGGGGCGACCCCGCCGCCGCCGCCGCATGCGGTGAGCGCGAGCGTTAGCGCGAGAATCGCAAGCGGTGCTGTTCTCATCTGCGGTGCCTTCATTGAACGGTGATCGGGATCGTTGCCGTGCTCGAATCGCAGCTGAACGGCTGCGTTGCGATCACGGCGCCGGAGTAGTTCGACGTCGTGTACGTGAGCGCTGACGCATACGCGGTATTCGGCGTCGTGCGCGCGTTGAACGAGATCGTCACCGCCCCGCCGCTCGCATTGACGCAGGTCACGTTGAAATTCTGATCTCCCTGGCTCGCGGGCGGCGTCGCGATCGAGTTCGGCGAGATCGTCACGATGCCGGCCGGCGCCGCGGTGATCGTTACAGGGCCGTTGTCGTAGGCGGAGCCCGGTGCCACGATTTGTGCGCTCGTCGAGTCCTGGATCCGATAACCGAACTGCGTCGCTTGATTGTAGGGCCCGTTTGCAGGTCCGGCAATAATGACTTTACTCGCGACGCCGAGCATGGTGAGCGTTTGCCCGGCGTTGGCCCCCGGGCTGAGGGTGACGGAGAGCTCCCCCTCGGAGGAGATCACGCTAGTGAAGGCCGGCGGCGTGCTAGTGTCCGCCTGGGGGCGCTGGACGCTCGCATATGCGACAATATCGAACTTATGCGGCCCGATCGTCGACGTGAGCGTCAGGGTGCACGTGGCGGTGCTGTTCGTGAACGTGCACGACCCGAACGCGACGGTCGTGCTGCTGCCCGGTTTCGCGTAGATGGTCGTAAACGGCGGTGTGCTGTCGAGTGCCAGGTTCGCGACGTAGATCAACGTCGGGCCGTCGTAGATGGCAAGCGAACCCGTGCTGGGCGAGAAGAATCGCGCAGCGCGCGCAGCCGCGGACGGCGTACCCCGCGGGATCGAGATCGTCATCGGGACGGACCCGCTCGGCGACGGAACTGTGGGAGCGGTCGTTGCGACGGCACTCGGCGGCGCGGGCGATAGCGCGCTGCTCGAACCGCCGCCGCCGCCGCA
>JAXDMA010000160.1:0-5407 GCA_034666305.1 Vulcanimicrobiota bacterium | reverse complement strand
CGCGCCGGGCGTCGCGCTCGCGCAAGCGCTGATGCCGCGCAACCTCGGCACCGCGCTCGGCTTGATGAACGGCGTCGGGTTCGGCTTGGGTTCGCTCGGCGTCGCGCTCGTCGGGTTCGTCGTGACGCGCTCCGGCCCGGACGCCGCGCTGGTCATGGTGTCGTTCGTGCCGCTGCTCGCGGCTGCGACCTACGTCGTCGTCGCGCGGCGCATCGCGACGCGCGTAGCTACGTCTTCGCCAGCTCCGCTTCAATAACGCTCACGAGCTCGGGATCGTCGGGAGCGATCTTCGGCGCGAAACGCTCGACGACGGCGCCTTTGCGGCCGACGACGAACTTCTCAAAGTTCCACGAGATCTCGCCGGGCTTCGCATCGATCAGCGCGTCGTAGAGCGGATGGCGCGCCGCGCCCTTCACCACGATCTTCTCGAACATCGGGAACGTCACGCCGAAACGCGTTTCGCAGAACTGCGCGATCTCCGCGTTGCTGCCGGGCTCCTGCGCGCCGAACTCGTTGGCGGGAAAACCGAGCACCACCAGCCCGCGCTCGCGGTAGGCGTCGTACAACTTTTGCAGCGGACCGTATTGCGGCGTCAGGCCGCATTGCGAGGCGACGTTGACGACGAGCAGCACCTTGCCCGCGTATGCGCCGAGCGTCGTGTCGGAGCCGTCGATTTGGCGCAGCGGGATGTCTTGCAGTTGTACGGGCATGGGGTTGCCGTTCGCGACTCGGCGCGGACGCCCCCTACGCCGCGATCGGACGGCATTGCGTGCACGGCACCAGGCCGTGCGCGTGCGCTTCTTCGAGGCTGCGTAGTCCCATGTAGCCGGGCTCGTTGATTTGCGTCGCGACGTTGCCGCACGTCGGCAGGCAGAACGTTCCGTCATCGCAGCCCACGTAGCGGAAACCGCGGCGCGTCACCGTCTCGATCGCGGCGAAATCGAGGCCCTCGTCTTCGAGCAGCTTGCGCTTCGCGTCGCTGCCGAACACGTAACCGCCGGTCGTCCCATCCGTGCGAATGATGCGATGACACGGGATCAGCAGCGGCACGGGATTGCGGCCCAGCGCGTTGCCCACGGCGCGCGTCGCGTCCGGCGCGCCGAGCTCGCGGGCCACCCATCGATACGGGCGTGCGCTGCCGCGACCGACTTCGGCCGCCTTGTGCAGCACGCGCTGCTCGAACGGCGAGCAGTCACGCAAATCCACGGGCACGTCGACGTCCTCGCCCGCGAGCCGAGCACGCGCCGCGGCAGCGATCCGATCGATCTCCACGGCCGGAACGCAGAGGCGCGCAAAGCGCTCGCCGTACCACGCTTCAAAGGCTTGCTCGTCGCCGGCCACGCGAACGGCCGACACGCCGCAGTCGCTCCACGCCACGAACACCTCGCCCAGCGCGCTGTTCGCGTTCGTATAGCGATCGAGTCCGCAGCCCGCGAACACCTTGGCCGTGAAGTCCGGCGAAACGTCAATCATGGTTCTTCTCCAAATGCGCTCGCACGGCGAGCAGACCGCGGTGCGCGGAGGCTTTGACGGTGCCGACCGGCTGGTCGAGCGATTCGGCGATCTCTTCGTACGACAGTTCGTCGACGTAGCGCATCACGAACGCCGGCCGCAACGCCGCCGACAGGCGCGCGATCGCGCCGCCGATGGATTCCCACTCTTCAGCGCGGAGCACGAGGCTCTCGGGGCCCGGCTGGCCGTCGGTCAGTCCGACGCGCGGCGTGCCGTCGTCGTACTCGAGCGAGTCGCTCGGCGGCGGCGCGTCGCGGAAGACGTTGCGCGTGAGGTTGTGCGCGATCGCGTACAACCACGAGCGCAGCCGCAGCGCAGCGCGCCGCTCCGCCGGGTAGGCCTGCAGCGCGCGGTACGCGCGCACGAACACGTCTTGTGCGATGTCCTCGGCGCGCGCGTCGTCGTGCAGCATTCGCGCGACGAACGTCACGATGCGAGCGCGATACGCGATCACCAAGTGCTCGAACGCGCGATCGAGGTCGCGCGCGAGCGCGACGGCGAGCGTCGCGTCCGCATCGGCCGGGGCGCAGCCGCAGGCGACGGCCGCCACCTCACCACCAGCCGGCGTGGAGCTTCCGGTCATAGAGCAGCCGGCGTTCGGCGTCGTCGTTCCACACGACGACCTCCTGGCGGCGCGGGCGAGGCTCCGCCAACGCGATGGCGGCGAGTCCGATGACGACGACGGTCGTCATCACGATGATGAGCAGCATGGGTTCCTCCGGGCATCTCTTTCGAGCTGCCGGGAGAACACCGGAAGCGGGGGTCGCGTTGCATCGGTGATGCCGGGCGGACGGCGCCTTTAGGTCGTCGTGGGAAAGGTGAACTCGGCGCCCGACCGCGTCTCGGGCCAGCGGGTGGTGATCGTCTTGAGCCGCGTGTAGAAGCGCACGCCTTCGGCGCCGTGGATCGCGTGGTCGCCGAACAGCGAACGCTTCCAGCCGCCGAACGAATGGAACGCCATCGGCACCGGAATCGGCACGTTGATGCCGACCATGCCGACGTTGACGCGATGCGCGAACGTGCGCGCAGTGCCGCCGTCGCGCGTGAAGATCGCGACGCCGTTGCCGAACGGGTGGTCGTTGCACAGTTGCAGCGCTTCGTCGACCGTATCGACGCGCACGATCCCGAGCACGGGCCCGAAGATCTCGTCGTGATAGATTTTCATCTGCGGCGTCACGCGGTCGAACACCGAGCCGCCCAGAAAGAACCCGTCGCCCCAGTTCTCCTCGCGCGCGGTGCGTCCGTCGACCACGAGCTCGGCGCCTTCCTCGACGCCCAGATCCACGTACGAACGCACCTTCGCATGGTGCTCGCCCGTCACCAGGGGCCCCATCTCGACGCCGGGCGCGGTGCCCGGGCCGACGCGCAACTCGCGCACGCGCTCGCGCAGCCGCTCGATCACGGCGTCGGCCGTCGCGTCGCCGACGGCGACCGCGACCGAGATCGCCATGCAGCGTTCGCCCGCGGAGCCGAACGCCGCGCCCATCAACGCGTCGGCCGCCATGTCGAGATCGGCATCCGGCATCACGACGAGGTGGTTCTTCGCCCCGCCCAGGGCTTGGACGCGCTTGCCGTGCAGCGTGCCCGTGCGGTGGACGTGCTCGGCGACGGGCGTCGAGCCGACGAAGCTGATCGCCGCGACGCCGGGATGTTCGAGCAGCGCCTGCACCGCTTCGCGGTCGCCGTTGACGACGTTGAACACGCCGTCCGGCAAGCCGGCTTGTTTCAGCAACTGCGCGAGCTCGAGCGCGGGCGAGGGATCCTTCTCGCTCGGCTTGAGCACGAACGTGTTGCCGCACGCCAGCGCGACCGGAAACATCCACATCGGCACCATCGCCGGGAAGTTGAACGGCGTGATCCCCACGCACACGCCGAGCGGCTGGCGGATCGCCGTGCTGTCGACGTCGCGCGCGACGTTCTCGGTGACGTCGCCCTTGAGCAGGTGCGGGATCCCGCACGCGAACTCCACGACCTCCAAGCCGCGCTGCACTTCGCCGCGCGCGTCGGCCAGCGTCTTGCCGTGCTCGGCCGTGATCAAGCCCGCGATGCGGTCGGCGTCGCGGAGCAGCAGCTCGCGAAATGCGAACAGCACGCTCGCGCGCCGCAGCGGCGGCGTCTCGGACCAAGCGGGAAAGGCTCGCCGGGCCGCCTGGACGGCGGCGTCGACCTCGCCGGCGCTCGCAAAGGCGACCCGCCGCGCAACCGCGCCGGTGGCCGGATCGAAAACGTCGCCGGCTCGGCCGGAGCGCCCTTCGATGGCGGCACCGCCGACGAAATGGCCGAGCGTGGTAAGCGGCATCGTCTGCATGCTTGACTGTTGTGGTCGAACCTCGGGAGGAACCTCCCGGTGCCCCGGGGGAAGCCCCGCGGACCTTCTCGCGACCGTGGGGGAACAGCCGGTGGATGACATCGCGCGTCTCAGGAATATCGCCGTCGTCGGACCGCATCACGCGGGCAAGACGACGCTGGTCGAAGCGCTGCTCGCGCACTGCGGCGCGATCCCGAGGCGCGGCTCCGTCCGCGACGGGAACACCGTCACCGACTGCGAGCCCGAAGCGATCGGGCACCTGCAATCCGTCTGCGTCGGGTTCGCGCACACGTCGTGCGGACCGATCGACATCACGCTGATCGACACGCCCGGTTTCATCGATTTCTTCGAGGAGACGAAAACCGTTCTCACCGCGGTCGACGCCGCGGTCATCGTCATTGACGCCGAACCCGGCCGCGTCGCCCAAACCGCCGGGATCGTGGAGCACTTGGAGATGCGCAAAACGCCGCATCTCTTTTTCGTCAATAAGCTCGACCGGCCGGGCGCCAACTTCGACGCCACGCTCGCCGCGCTGCGCGCCGCGTACGGACCGCACGTCGTCGCGACGCACGTTCCGCTCGGCCTCGGCGACAAATTCGGCGGCTACGTCGACCTCGCGCACCGAAAAGCATGCTTGAACGGCGACGGCGGCGCCAAAGATATCGAGATCCCGATCGCGATGCGCGACGGGGTCGAAGCGCAGCGCACGGTGCTGCTCGAAGCGCTCGCCGACTTCGACGACACGCTGATGGAAGAGCTGCTCGACGGCAAGGATCCCGATCAAGACGAGATCGACCGCGACCTGTGCGACGACTGCGCGCACGATCAGATCATCCCGGTGCTCGTGGGCAGCGCCCAGGAGAACATCGGCGTCGCGCCACTGGTCGACGCGATCTCGCGCCTCTTCCCATCGCCCGCCACCGAACCGCGCAAGGATACCGAGGACCGGCCGATCGTGCCGCGTCCTGACGGTCCCGTCGTCGCACAAGTGTGCAAGACGATCGTGCATCCGCAACAGGGCAAGCTTTCCGTCGTGCGCGTGTTCACGGGCACGCTGTCCGGCGCGTCGCCGCTGGTGAACGCGTCGCGCGGAAACGCCACCGTGCGGCTATCGGGGATCGCGCGCCTCTTCGGCAAGAAGCAAGAGCCGGTCACGTCCGCCGGGCCCGGCTCGATCGTGGCGCTCGCGCGCCTCGAAGGCGTCGCGACCGGCGACACGATCAGCTCGCCCAACGCGAAGGTGCTGCTGCCCACCGTACCGTTGTCGGAACCGCTCTTCGCGGTCGCGATCGCGCCGGCGCAGCGGCTCGACGAGGCGAAGCTGTCGCAAGCGCTCGGACGGCTGATCGACGAAGATCCCGCGCTGCGCGTCGCGCGCGCCGAGTTCACCAACGAGCTGCAGCTGCTGGGCAGCGGCGAAACGCACGTGGCGACCGCATGCGAACGGCTCGGGCGCAAATTCAACGTCGACGTCAAGACACACCCGCCGTCCATCGCGTACCGCGAAACGATCCAGAGCACGACCGAGATCCACTCGCGCTACAAGCACCAGACCGGCGGACACGGGCAGTTCGCCGACGTGAAGCT
>JAXDMA010000159.1:0-14774 GCA_034666305.1 Vulcanimicrobiota bacterium | reverse complement strand
ATGGTCTCGACTTCGGGGAGCTCGGGCACTTCCGGCTAAGACACCGGCGGTGAATGGGATGTTGCGGGTGGTCTCAATCGTCGCCGTGCCGGTGCTGCTCGCGACGACCACGTCGCTGCTGCTTCCGCCGCGTCCGCTGACGGTCGTCGCCGCCGGACCGGCGCAGGCACCCGTCGTCGCGGTGGCGGCGATGGTCCAACTGCGCGTGCCCGCGGCTCGCACCGCCGTCGTGATCGGCGTCGATGCGGGATCGACGGTCGTGGAAAATGAGGCGCGAGTGGCCGCCGTCCGCGACGCACTACGCGCCGCCGCTCCTGCGGCAGAGATCGCGGGCCAAGCATGGGCGGCGAACAACGACCTCGCGGCCGGCTCCGGGCTGAAGACCATCGGTCCGAGGCAAATCGGCGGGCGGGTCGTTGCCGTGCTCCCCGGCACTACGAGCGGTGCCCGGCGCATCGCGAGCGACGCGATTCGTACATTCCCGTTTGCGCGGTTCGACGGCATCGAGAACGAGCCGGCGGATTGCGCCGCCGCTCAGGCCGCGGCCGACGCGAAGGCGCGCGCGGCAGGGCATACCCTCGCGGTCGCTGCCGCGGATGCGCTGGGGTGGGAGCTCGGCACCGAGACGGCGTCGGAGAATCGCCGGCTCGCGGACCGCTTGGTGAACGGCTCGCGGTATTGCCGCGGCGGTGACGCGCTCCAGAGGTATCCGCTCGACGGCGGCGCGATTTCCGACGACCGCAGCACGCTGAGCGCCGGGTACGCGCTTGCATTTCGCGCGCACGGCCTAGGCTCGCCGCGGTCCGCGGCGCGCGTAGCGGCCGACGTCGATTTCGAACCGGGGTATCCCCGGCAGTTTCCGCCCGACGTGGACCTAGTCGTGCGACAGCGCGCGATGACGTTCGTCGGTTCGGCGAGCGCCCCGATCGCGTACGCGGGCGATATGGTGACGTACGAGTCGCGCTCGAGTGACGACGCGTTGCGCGACCGCGTGCGCGCGCTCGGCCTCACCGAGGTTCGCGCGCTCACAGCAGGCAGCGGCGAATCCGTGCTCGCCGTCCGCGTTCCGCGCGACGGTCCCGTCCAAGCCGATGCCGTCGTGCGCCTGATGCGCTCGGCCGCCGGCAGCAGCGCGAACGAGGTCGCATCTACGCCGTACGCCGATTGCAATCGCCGCGATCCGGAGCTCGTCGCGGCGGCGGTACGCGATGCGCAGCGCCGCGCGAGGGTCGTCGCCGGCGCGCTTCGCCTCGCCCTGGCGGCACCGGCGGCGGTGCTCGTCACGCAGCCGGTACCGCGTTCGGGCTGCAGGCCGCTGGATGCCGCCCTCCACCGCGACATCACGCCGGCCGCGAGCGTCGTGAGCGGCGCGGCGGATCGATTCATGAATCAAACCGTGGTGGTCGCCGTGACGTTTCCGACGCAGCCCGTGACATCACTGCCGAGCGCGGTCGCGACGGCGCCGCCGTCGGCTGAAAGCGAACGCTACTGGCCTCGCCCCGACGATGTGACGGCACCGGTTCGGCCCGCGCGCGGCGTCGAGCAAGCGAAAACCACGACGGTGCGCACGCTCGCCGCGCAGCGCATCGATCTTGAAATAGGCGACGGGCCCGACGCCGCAAACAACTTCCGTCCGATCGATCCGGCGGCGGTGGAAAAGGCGGTCGCGCCATGGATCGCGGGGGTTCCGTCCACGCGCACCCACGTGACCGTGCAGCCGATCTCGTGGAAACCCGAGCACCGTGCCGACGTCACGATCGGCTTTCGCCTCGACGGCATCCCGCCCGGGTTCACCGAGCAGAGCCGCATCACCGATACCGTCAAACGCTTAGGCGCGCTCGGGTATCCGAGCGTGCAGTACGTCGCGCGCTCGGCGGACTGCCGCGCTGCGAGCGACGCGGCGACGGTCGAGGCGGTGCGCAGCGCGCTCGCCGGCGCACCGCCCAGCGCGATCGTCGTCGGCCCCGCCGTCGTGCGGCACGGCGGGTGCGGCAACGGCGCCGGAATCCTGTCGAACGCGTGGTGGAATCAAGGCGTCGACGCGACCGTGCGGATCGAGGTTACCGCGCGCGTGTTCCGCTGAGCGGCGCCGCGCGCCGCCCCATGGCGAGCGCTGCAATTCCAACGCGACGGTGAGCGTGTCGTAGCGCGCGCTCCAGAGAAGCTTGCGCACATCACGGCTGAACGGTGTCCCGGCAAAGGGGTCATCCCCGGCGGCTCGCGCGATGCGGCGCGGATCGTCCACGGCCGGACTATGCCGGGGCGTCGTTGCGGTGGGCGCCGTATTGTTTCGGCTCGAAGTACCAAGCCGGCAACTCCGACGGAAACGTGACGTCGCGGAACGTGTAGTCCGTCGTGAACTGATCGAATCTCGTCTGGCCGTGGATCGACGTGATCAGCGGCAGGCCGCCGGGACCAGGCGTCAAGCGCACGTCGAAGTCCTCTTCGATCGATTGGCCGGAGATGCCGAAGTACAGATGATCGCGGACGCGCGCGCGACGCAAGTCGTACGTCCGCGCGTCCACCCACATTTGGTCGATGCGATTGCGGTCGGGATCCGTTTTTGGAACGAGCCAGAGATGGATCAGCTCGCCGTCGCGCGCGTCGCGCACCACGCGATAATCACCGTCGCGCGCGCCGACGCGGCCGATCTCCGGCAACACCGCCTGCACGCCGGCCGGCGCGTCCGATGCGCTCGCGCCGGGCGACGGCGCCGCGGCCGCCGGCGCGTCCAGCCGCGCACCGGTCGCGCCGAACAAGCGCTTTTCGAACATGTCCGCGGTGGGCGGCCCGGGGTCGACCGCCTTGTCGAACATCACCGTGATGTTCTCGAGCTCACCGTAGGCCTTGCCGTTCCAGACTTTGCGCGCGAGCGCGGAGCGGTCCGCAGTGCGGCACCACAGCTTGAGCGTGTAACTGTTCTCAAAGTCCGGCGCGCCGTTGTGCTGGTCGCGGCGCACGAGCGTGTATGCGACGAACGGCGGGCGCGCGTACGAGCGAAACACCGCTTTGGCGCGCGCGAGGATCTGGTCGCCGGTGAGCGGCGCGGCGGGTTCCGGCGACGCCGCCGCGCACGCGAACGCGACGGCAACCGTCACGATCGCGCGCGCGGCGTTCATTTTGCGTCGATCGCTTCGATATACAGCTGCCGGCCGGGTTCGAGGCCGATGCGTTCGGACTCGTGCGCACCCAGCTCGATCACGTACTTCGCGACGGCTTGGCGGCGCGCGATCTTGTTCTCCGGCGTGTTCGGCGCGGTCGCCGGGACGTTCTCCGCGATCATCACGATCGTGCCGTCGCTGCGCACGAACACCATGTCGAGCGGCGTGATCGTATCCTTCATCCAGAACCCGCGCAGCTCGTCGGCGCCGGGAAACGCGAAGAGCATGCCTTGCCCGGACGGTACGAACGGTACGTTCATCAGACCGTGCTCGCGCTGCGCGGGCGTCGAGGCGACGGCCAGCCGCAGGGTCGTGCGTCCCGCGCGCACCTCGAGCACGCGGCATTCCGGCGCGCGACCGCGGTGAACGGGGTTGCCTTCGACCTTCATCGCGGGCAGGTCCGGACGCGGCAGCGGGAAGCGGGTGCACCACCCTTGCGGCATCGCACTCTGAGCGGGCGCGGGGCTCTGCGCCGTCAGCGCGAGCAGCCCGGCGAGCGCGAGTAGGCTAGGCCAATTCTGATAAAGTGTCCGTTCTCGGGCGATTTCCCTCGCCACGATGCCCCAGAACGGTGACTTGTTCAGAGGCGCCTCAGGCCTCGTCGACTTGCGCATCAGGGTCGTAACTCTCCACGTCGTACCAGTTTTTTCCCGTCTTCAGGGTGGCTTCGACGGGCACGCTCAGCTCGAGCGCGTGCTCCATCTCGTACTTCACAACGCGCCCGACCGCGTCGAGGTCGCGCACGGCCACCTCGAAGATCAGCTCGTCGTGGATCTGCAGCAGCATCACGGCATCGAGCTCGCTCGCGTCGAGCCGGCGCGCGAGCCGGACCATTGCGAGCTTCATGAGGTCGGCGGCCGAGCCTTGGAGCGGCGCGTTGGTCGCCTCGCGCTCCGCCGCGGCGCGCAGCATGTAATTGCGCGAGCGCAGGTCGGGCATGTACCGGCGCCGCCCGAGCAGCGTCTCGACATAGCCGCGCTCGCGCGCCTGTTCCAAGCACTGATCGATGTAGCCGCGCACGCCCGGGAAGCGCTCGAAGTACGTCTCGCTGATCGTGCGCGCCGTCGTGCGGTCGATCTCGAGCCGCTGCGCGAGGCCGAAGTCCGACATGCCGTAGAGCAGGCCGAAATTCACCGACTTCGCCATTCGCCGCTGGTTCGGGTCGACGTCGGCGAACGGCCCGATGTCGAAGATCTTGCGCGCGGTGAAGTCGTGAATGTCCTGGCGCTCGTGAAACGCCGTGCGCATCGCCTCGTCGCCGGACAGGTGCGCCATCAGCCGCAGCTCGATCTGCGAGTAGTCCGCGGCGAGCAGCACGCGGTCGTCACCCGGCGCGATGAACGCCTTGCGAATACGCCGGCCCAACTCGCTGCGCACCGGAATGTTCTGCAGGTTCGGGTTCGTCGACGACAAGCGTCCTGTCGCGGTCGCCGTTTGGTTGAAGACCGTGTGGATGCGTCCGTTCGCATCGACGAGCGTGGGCAGCACGTCGACGTAGGTGCTCTTGAGCTTGGATACCTCGCGCCACTCCAGCATTTTGGCCGCGACCGGAAAGCTTTTCGCGAGGCCTTGCAGCACGTCGGCGCCCGTCGCGTAGCCGGTCTTGTTTTGCCGTCCCGCGGGCAGACCGAGCTTGTCGAACAGGATGCGCCCGAGCTGCTGCGGCGAGCCCAAGTTGAACTCTTCGCCGGCGAGCGCGAAGATCTCGGCTTGCAGCCGTTCGACGGCGGCGTCGACTTCCGCGGAGATCTCTTGCAGCGCTGCGGGGTCGAGCGCGATCCCCGCGCGCTCCATCGCCGCCAGCACGGATGCGAGCGGCAGCTCGACGTCGGTGTAGAGCGCGAGCTGGTTGCGCCGCTCGAGCTCCTCGCGTGTCTTGCGCGCGAGCAGTCCCGCCGCGTCGGCCGCGGCGGCGGGCTGATCGTCGGGCAGCACGCGGTCGAGGAACTCGCTCGAGCTCTGGCCGGCGTCGGCGAACGTGCGCGACGGGTTGAGCAAATGCGACGCGATCATCGGATCGTCGCCGATCGTGCGCACGCGCAGGCCCAGCGCGCTGATCAGGTGTTTGGCGTCGTAGGCGACGAGCTGCGGCATCCTGTCCCAGAGCCGCGCGAACGCTTCGCCCACGGCGGGCGCGGACGCGAGCGCCGACGCGAGAAACGCGAAGCCCACGCCGTCGTCGACCGACACGGCGAGCGCATCGCCGCGCATCGCCACCGCGACCCGCTCGCCGGCGGCCGCGTCGTCGAGGCGCGCCGCGATGCGCGCGTAATCCGGCGGATCGGTGACCGAGGTGAACGACTCGTACCGGCCTTCGAGCACTTCGTCAGCAGCGATCGGCTGCGGCGTTTCGGGCTGCGGCAACTTGGCCAGCAGCGTCTTGAACTCGAGCTCTTTGTACAGCGCGTATAATGCGTCGCTCGCCGGCGGCGTGTATCGCGCGGCTTCCCAATCCAGCGTCAGCGGAAGGTCGCGCGCGATCACCGACACGTCGCGGCACACGCGCGCCTGTTCGCCGTACTGCACGATCAGCGCTTCGAGCTTCGGCGTGCCCGCGAGCTTCGGGTTCGCGATCAGCGCGTCGAGCGAGCCCGCGCTCTTCACCAGCTTGATCGCCGTCTTCTCGCCGACGCCGGGGATGCCGGGCAGGTTATCCGACGGATCGCCTTTGAGCCCGCGATAGTCGGGGAGCTGGCGCGGTTCGAGATCGTACCGCTCGCGCACTTTGTCCGCGTCGTACCGGCCTAATTCCGTGATGCCGCGGCGCGTCGTCAGCACCGTGGTGTGCCCGTCGACGATCTGCAGCAAATCGAGATCGCCGGTCACGACGAGCACGTCTTGCTGCGCCGCTTCGGCTTGCGTCGCGAGCGTCGCGATGATGTCGTCCGCTTCCTCACCGTCGATCTCGACGATCGGGATGGCAAACGTCGCCAGAATCTTGCGCACGAGCGGGAACTGCGAGCGCAGCTCGTCGGCCGTTTCGGCCCGCTGCGCTTTGTACTCGGGGTAGAGCGCGAGGCGCGCGGCCGGCAAGCCTTTGTCGAAGGCGGCGATCACGTGCGTCGGCTTTTCATCGAGGATGAGCTTGTTCATCATCATCGTGAAGCCGTACGCTGCGTTGATGTGCACGCCGCGCGTCGTCGTCAGCGCGGGCAGCGCGAAGAACGCGCGATACACCAGGCCGTACGTGTCGAGCAGCATGAGCCGCGAGGTTGCCGGTGCGGCGGCGGCCGGCATCAACTCGGTCTGGGACATCAGCGTACCTCGATCGCCAGCGTCGCCGCGCCGACGTCGCCGTCGTCGGAGACTTTGAGCACGGACACGACGTAGCGTCCGGGCGCCTGCGGCAGCGCCACGTCGAACGATTCCCGGTCGGTGCGGTCGATCCGCCACAACAGCGCGTGCTCCGCCGGCGCGCCGAGCGACTCCGCCGGCTGCGCGCTGCGCTCGTCGGCGGGCAGGTCGAGCGCGGTCGAACGCGTCGTGAGTACCGAAGCGTGCCAAGCCGGGTTGGACGATGCGGGATTCTGCGTCGTCGTCCCGGTGCCGGCGAGCACCGCCGCGGCGTCGTCGAACGAAGCGCCGCCCGACGCCCGCGCGTCGGTGAGCCGGATCGCGAGCGTCGCGCCTGCCTGGAGGTTGCCGTCCGAAATGGTGACGTGCGCGACGCCGCCGGGCGCATACGCAGGCCGGTCGGCGGCGAGCGTCGTCGCCCGCGCATGGCCCGGGCCATCGACCGCGACGCGCTGCGTGGCATATTCCAGCGCGCCGTCGCGCACGAACGCGACGCCCAGCGCGGCGTCGCCGACCGTTTCGGGAACGGTGAACACCGCGCTCGTGCGGCCGCCGTTCGCGGATAGCGTCTGCTCGCCCATCGCGCGCGCGCCTTCGAAATCGACGAACGCATCGCCGGCGGCACCGGCGAGCGACGCGGACACGCGCAGCTTCTCCCCGATACGATAGCGCGGCTTGTCGGTCGCGATCTGCACCTCAGCGCTGCGGCGCGCGCGGTTGCCCAGCAGCGCCTGCGCCGCGACGGTCACCGCTCCGATGTCGATCGCGGTCTTGCCCTCGACGTCGGCGAGCGCGTACGCGAGGCTCGTTCCCGGTACGATGTTTCGGAAGACGGCGCGCGCGCGACCGTCGGCGTCCAGCGTCACCTGCTGTTCTTGCGTCGCCGGTCCGTGCACGAGGCGAAGGCGAACCATCAGACCGGACGCCGGGCGGCCGTCC
Source organism: Vulcanimicrobiota bacterium (assembly GCA_034666305.1). Classification (GTDB taxonomy): domain Bacteria; phylum Vulcanimicrobiota; class Vulcanimicrobiia; order Vulcanimicrobiales; family Vulcanimicrobiaceae; genus Vulcanimicrobium. The sequence continues at coordinate 7,380 of JAXDMA010000159.1, read as the reverse complement.
GTCGCGTCGAACCCGCGCACCGCAAGCGCCGCAGGTTCGCCGATGTCGAGATCGGCGCGCTCGGGCGTCACCGCGAGCGCGACGCGGGTGGCGGACGCGATCACGCGCGCGGACGCCGTCGCGGCGCCGCTCGTCGCCATGATGCCGTACGTCGAGGGCAACCCGTCGGTTGGGGCGGCAATCGCGACGCGCGCGAACCCGCCGTCATCGGTCTTCACGCTCACGTCGGTAACCGCCGACGTTCCCCACGGCGTGTCTTCGTCGGAGATGCCGGCCGCGATCACGTGCGGCGCGCGCACGACGCGTACGCGCACGTCACGTGCAGCGACCGGCGTTCCGTCGGCGCGCCGCGCGCTCACCACGAGCGGCACCGCGGCGTCCGGCGCGCACGCCACGCCGCAGCTCGGCACGACCGACAGCACCACGTCGCCGACGCCGTCGACGTGAATCGACGCACCGCCGCTTGCGCCCGCGAACGTCGCCAGCACCGCGGCATCGCCCGCCGCCGCGTCCGGCGGCAATGCCAGCTCCGCATCGAACGCGCCCGCCCGGTCCAGCTTCGCTTCGGCCGATGCGAGCGTGTGGCCGCGCGCGAGGATCGCGACGCGCGCGGCGCCGGAAGCCGGCCGGTACGCCGTACCGACGCGCTTGCGCGCGAACCCGACGACGTGCACGTGCTCGCCCGCGCGCACGTTGGCGCGCTCGGCGCGCACGCCGACGAGCGTCGACGGAATTGGCGGCTGCGCGAGCAGCGACACGAACGTTTTGCTCTTGCCCCACTCGGCCAGCACGAAGCGCGGGTGTTGCGCGCCGCTCCAGCGCGCGATCCCGCGATCGTCGGTCTTGCCGTATTGAAACGAGGTTCCGACGAGGTACGTGATGCGCATCCCAGCGAGCGCGCGACCACTGCCCAGGTCCGCGCCGTATAGCACGACGCCACCGGGCGATTCCTTCGTCAACAAGCCGACCCGCGTCAGATCGAGCCATGCCTGCTGCACCGCGTCGCCGCGGCGCGCCTCGATCACGAAGAACCCTTCGCGATTCTGCAGCGGCACGTCGACGTCGTTTGGCGTGTAGCGCAAGCCGGCGGGCGGCGTGAAGCGCCACTTCGCGACCGCGGTGCGATGCGCGGTGTCCACGGCGCGCGCGCGCGCGGTGCCTGCCAGGAGCACGTCGGCCGGGTCGACCTCGTACGCGGCGAAATCGACGGGCGCGCCGCTGTACGTGTCGAGCCGGACGGTGATGCGCTTCCACGGCACCGTGACGTCGCGCGCGTACAGCGCGAACGTGCGATCCCACTTGCCCGAATCGGGCAGCGGACGTGCCGCGTCCGCCGGGCCGACTGCGACCGAAAACGCGATGATGCCGAACGCGAGAAGGCGCGCGGCTCGCGCGAACGCGACGGGTTCGGACGTCAGTCCGAAGCCACTAGCGCTCGTAGAAGATCGTCCCGGCAATGCTGGGGTCGGAGGTGCGGAAGCCGATCGTGTACTCGCGCTTCTCGTCCTTCTTGAGCGGCATCGTCGAATTGCTCACGCCCATGAACACGGACGAGCCGCTGTCCTTGGCCTGATAGCGGTTGTTCTTGCGGTCGATCAAGAAGAAGCTCGCGACTTGCGGCGTCGCATCGAAACCGAAGTCGTTGGTGAGCTCCACGCGGGCGATAACGTAGCCGAGCGTCCCGCCGGAGGTGGAAGCCGAGGCCTCGCCGGTTGGTACGATATGCGCCTCGAGCACCTTCACGTCGCCCGAGCCCACGAAGAGCTGCTGGCCGGGATTGTCGTTTTCTTTGCACGCCACGAGGCTCACGCACAGGAGCAGCGCGGCGGCGAAACGGTGGATCATGACGGGCCGTGCGTTCGGCGGCTTCATCCCGGCATCCCGGTCCGCGCTCCGGCCGGCCCGATCAAGGCGCCCCTGTGCCGGGGAGGATTTTGGCGTTCAGACCTGGTCCGAACAGCGCTAGTGTACTTGCGAGCCGGTGCAATCGTTCTCGCGATCGCCGCGACCGTCGTGGCTTGGAACGTGCTGCACAATCAGTGGAAGCAGCAATACGTGGTGTTGCTCGATGTACCGGTTCGTATGTCCGGCGTGACGACGCAGCGTCTCTACACCAAGGTGCCGATGTCGTACGACATTGCGATCAAGTTTCGCGTCAATGGTGACGATCCGCGAATCATGTGCCGAATCGGGTATCTTCCCGCCCGCTATCCCGACATCGACCACCATCAATGCGCTCGCTACCCCGCGGCGTTCTTCAGCAGCTGGCTGTTGCGCGACGCGCGGCGCATCGTTGAACGCGGGCACACCGGCGGCAAAGCGGAGAAATTCTCGTTCGCAGGCGGCGAGGTCGAGGCGAGCCTCGGGTATTTCACGGGTCATCCCGGCCGCCCGCAAGATCTCAGCCTCACGTTTCAGCGCGACTTGCGCTCCTTGAGCTTTGCCGGCCCTCGATTGGTGGTCCAAGCCTCATGGTTGTCCGCGGACCGCGAGCTCGGCGTCGCGTGGATCGAGGGTGCGGTCGTGCTCGCCGGTTTCGGCATCATCCTCGTGCTGATCGAGGGCATCCGCTCTGCCGTGCGGCGCGCTCGGAACGCCCATTGAAACGACCGTGCGCAAGCCGAGGGGCGAGCCGGCTCACCCGGGAACAGGGTGATCGTGGACGATGACCGAGCGCGCGGGAACTCTACCTCGACCCGCTGCCGTTACTGCGGGAGCCATGACAAGGACAAGCGCTCGACCGATCCGCGCCATCGGGGGACGACATTCCAAGTAGTCGTCGCGTGCGCGAGCTGCGGAGCCGCGTTCGCGGCCCTGTCGCGGAACTGATGCGCCTTCCCGTTCTCATCGCCGCCGCCGTGCTGGCGGCGAGCAGCATCGCGTCCGCCGCAACGCCCGCGCCGCGTGCAAAGCCAGCGGCCGCTCAGGCGACCGCGCCGGCGCGCATCAACGTCGAGAGCCTGCAGCCGAAGGCGCTCTTTCCGAAGGTTCCGCTGCACACCGAGCTGACCGTGGAGATCAACAAGCTCGGCCAAGTGTCACGCGTCCGGTCGATCAAAGCCTCGAAGGACGTGCCGTTCAACACGCACGCGTACGGCAACGCGCTTCAAGCGTTCATTCGGACGCCCGACGGAAACGTGGTCCTGGGCACGTACCGCCTCACATACGACTACGATCCCAAGACGCGACACATCCGCCGCGACGTCGCGCTCGTCAGCCGAGGCGGCGTCGACCCGGAGCGCAAAGGCGCCGCCGCCGAAATGATGGACATCGCGAAGAACAACCGCAACCTTACGCCGCCGCCGGGCTTGTACGGGACACCGGCGCCCGCGCCGAGCGTCCGTCGCATGCCCGATCTCAAACACGTGATGGAGAGCCCAACCCCGTCGCATTAGCGAACCGCCAGCTCATCCGATCGATGAGGTGATGCATGCCGCGCCGGTATCAACCTCGGAAGAAAAGTGGCGAGAGCGAGCCGCTCATGGAGTGGTTCGTGAAGGACCGGATGCGGCCCGATCCGCGCGTTGACGCCGACGTCGAACGCTCATGCACGTCCAAACAGCAGTATGCCGACGAAGCCGACGCTCACGCCCATGCGCTCATGAACGGCATGGGCGACGTGCTTTTCTCATACGAATGCCGCTACTGCGGCTTCTGGCACCTCACCCGGCGACCATCATGATGTCATGCTGAGTTTGTCGAAGCATGCGCCACCCTCGCGCTCATGGTTCGCCGGTCTTTTTTGCGTTTGCGGGGTCGAACGTCCAGCGGTCGTCCAAGTCGAGGATCTCGAACCAGTTGCGCAGGTGCGGGTACTCGCGTAGCACCGGGTAGCGCGGGAGCACTTGCGCGAAGTGCTCGTCGTCGCGGATCGCGCGTTCGGAAAGCCGCTGGTTGATCGCGCGGAACGTGTCGCGGTCGGCGCGCGCCAGCAGCCATGCGACCACGTCCTCGTCGGTTTTCGCTTCGCGCACGGCTTGCGTGAAATCGTCTTCGGTGATCCCGAGCCATTCGAAGAGATACACCGAGAAGCCCGGACCGATCTTGTAGTTTCCCAACGTGTCCTGCAGCTTCGCGCGCGTTTTGTCGATCGTGCGCGCCAGGAAGTACAAGCCGCCGAGCATCACTTGCGGGCTGCGCGGCGGGTGCATGCGCAAATCCGCATCCGGATACGGCAGCTCGGCGGTCACGACGCGGAGGCCTCGCTGCGATACGCACCGATCGCTTCGAGCACCGGGCGGTCGTCGTAGCGGAACAGGAACGTATCCTTGCGCGCTTCGTGCCGGTACGGCATCCACGACGGAACGCAGAACGTGTCGCCCTTCTGCCACTCCAGCCGTTCGTTCCCCACGACCGTCGCGCCGCGCCCTTCGTACACGTGGTAGATCACGCCCGCGGTTTCGCGCCGCGTCGCCGACGTCGTGCGGCCCGCGATGCGCTCGGCCGCCGCGCCGATCACGCGCGACACGTGGCCACCGTGCTGGCGGTGCTGGTACTCGCAATACGCATACGGCCCGTCCTCCGCTTCAAGCCGCGCTTCCATGTCGGACCACGGATAGCGCAGGTGGGACTCGGCGGGCGCAGGTTCGGACGGGAAGCGTTCCGCCGCATACGGTTGCGCGAAATTCGCCGGAAAGAACTGATACACCGGAAGGTCGAGCCCGTCGAGCCACACCATCGGACCGTCGCCGTCGTGTCCGTGATCGTGAAACTCCCATGACGGCGTGAGGATCAGATCGCCGCGGTGCATCGTCACGCGTTCGCCGCCGACCGCCGTGTACGCGGCGTCGCCTTCCACGATGAAGCGCAGTGCGAACGCGACGTGGCGGTGCGCGCGCGCGATTTCACCGGGCAGAATGAGCTGCAGGCCGGCGTACAGCGTGTCCGTGGTGTGCGGCGGCTTGAGCGCGGGATTGATCAGCATGAACACGCGCCGCTCGGCGTCCTTCGTTCCGACGAGATTGCCGGAGCGTTCGAGCAGCGGGCGCATCACGGCGTATGGCCACACGAACGGAACGGCCTTGGGCTCCGGATGCGGGGGCACCATGGCGTCCATCATCGTCCACAGGGGCTGCGCGCCGTGGACGGCCGCTTCGGAGAAAAGGCGGTCGAGAGAATCGGTCGCGATCATCTGGCTTCCTTGGTGGGCGAGGAGCCGTTCGAGAAGGACCCTCAGGGCCGTCCCTTACCCGGGAGGGAGAGGTTCTCTCCGCCGGGCAAGACGCGCGTTCGCACTTTGCAGTCGGAGGTTCCCGTGCGCCTTGTCCAATTCAGCACCCCGTCGGCCGGACCGCGGCCCGGCATCGTGGACGGCGAGACGATTCGGCCGCTCGAAGGCTTGCGTTCGCTCGACGAGTTCGTGAAGCTGGATCCGGCGGCGCGGGCCGCGGCCCAGCGGCGGCTCGGCGAACCGGTGGGGCTCGCCGGCGCGACGCTGCACGCGCCGCTTCACCCGCACAAGAACGTGTTTTGCATCGGGCGAAACTACCTCGCGCACGCCGAGGAAGGCGCGCGCGCGCTCGGCAAGGAGCTCGAGCTTCCGGCGGTTCCGACGATCTTCACCAAGGCCCCGACCGCAATCGCCGATCCCGACGCGACGCTGAACCTCAGCGATACGGTGTCGCAGAAATACGATTGGGAGGCCGAGCTGGCCGTCGTCATCGGCACGCGCTGCAAAGACGTTCCCGAAGACCGTGCGCTCGACGTCGTGTACGCATACACGTGCTTGAACGACGTGAGCGCACGCGACAAACAGCGCGCCACGACGCAGTGGTTCGCGGGCAAGACGCTCGACGACACGTGCCCGCTCGGACCCTGGCTCGTAACCGCGGACGAGATCGGCGATCCGCAAAAGCTCGACGTCGCGCTACGCGTGAACGGCGAGACCAAGCAGCACGCCAGCACCGCGGTGATGATCTTCTCGGTCGCGCGCATCATCGCCGAGCTGTCGCAAGGAACGACGCTCGAACCGGGCGACGTGATCGCCACCGGCACGCCCGAGGGTGTCGGTTTCGCGCGCACGCCGCCCGAGTTCTTGAAGGACGGCGACGTGATGGAAGTGGAGATCGAGAAGATCGGCGTGCTGCGCAACCCGGTGTCGATCAAGTCGTCGGTCGGCGCGGCAACTGGCTAACGCGCACGAAGGAGGTCCGGTCATGGACACGCTCTCACGTCCGTTCGAGCTGGATTGGGAAACCGGCGCGTGCGCGCGTGTGCCGTACCGGCTCTACACGGACGCCGCCATCTACGAGCGCGAGCTTGACCGGCTGTTCTATCGCAACCACTGGTGCTACGTCGGGCTCTTGGCCGAAGTGCCCAATCCCGGCGACTACAAGCGCGCGCGAATCGGTGAGCGCGGCGTCGTCGTCACGCGGCTCAAAGACGGCGGCGTCAGCGTTGTGGAGAACCGCTGCGCGCACCGCGGCGTGCAGTTCTGCCAGAAGACGTTCGGCAGCACAAAGACCTTTGTGTGCCCGTATCACCAGTGGAGCTACGATCTCAAGGGCAACCTGATCGGCGTTCCGTTCCGCAAGGGCGTGCGCCAAGGCGACGTCGTCAACGGCGGGATGCCGGACGACTTCGAGCTTGCGTCGCACGGCTTGACGCAGCTCGCGGTCAACGTGTGGAACGGCGTCATCTTCGCGTCGTTCGACCACGATGTCGAGCCGCTGCGCGATTTCGTCGGGCCCGAGGTGGGCGCGTATTTCGAACGCGTTTTCGACGGGCGCGAGCTGACGCTGCTCGGCTACTCGCGCCAGCGCATCCCCGGCAACTGGAAGCTGATGATGGAGAACATCAAGGACCCCTATCATCCCGGGCTGCTGCACACGTGGTTCGTGACGTTCGGGCTGTGGCGCGCCGATCAGCAGTCGGAGATGATCGTTGATGCGCGCGGACGCCACGCCGCAATGGTATCGCGCAAGAACGACGGCGGGCGCAGCGACGCGGTAACGTCGGGCGTAACGAGCTTCAAAGAGAATATGGTGCTGCACGACGACCGCGTGCTCGACGTGGTCGTCGAGCCGTGGTGGAACGGACCGACCGTCACGATGCTGACGCTGTTTCCGAGCCTGATCGTGCAGCAGCAAGTGAACTCGCTCTCGACGCGCCACATCCAGCCCAACGGCACCGGCAGCTTCGACTTCGTGTGGACGCACTTCGGCTTTGCGAACGACGACGCCGAGATGACGCGGAGGCGCTTGCTCCAGGCAAACCTGTTCGGGCCGGCGGGCTACGTATCGGCAGACGACGGTGAGGTGATCGAATTCTCGCAGCGCGGATACGCGCAGCACGCCGGCCTCGCGACCGTGTGCGAACTGGGCGGACGCGGCCAAGGCGGCGCGGATCACAACGTCACCGAAGTCCTGATCCGCTCGATGT